>CAVDVT010000033.1:0-10394 GCA_963612415.1 bacterium
TTCCTCAACAGCTATGATAACACCGTACCGGAGCTTGTGACTGAGCGCACCATGGCTTCGATCCCCTTTGCAGGCCGTTACCGCATGGTGGACTTTGTGCTGTCCAGCATGGCAAACTGCGGCATCTCCAATGTGTCCATTGTGGTGCGTAAGAACTACCACTCCCTGATGGATCATCTGGGCACCGGCCGTGAGTGGGATATGGCCCGCCGCCACGGCGGTCTGAACATTGTGCCTCCCTTTGCTGAGAAGGGCGTGCGCATTTACTCCGGCCGTGTGGAAGCTCTGGGCTCCATCCTGACCTATCTGGAGAACCAGCGCGAGAAGTATGTGGTCATGAGCGATGCCAACATTGCCATCAACTACGACTTCAACGCCCTGCTGGCTGCCCATCAGGCAAGCGGTGCCGATGTGACCATCGCCTACCAGAAGACCGAGATCCCCGAGGGCCGCAAGAACGACAACTACACCCTGACCGTTGACGCCGACGGCCGCGTGACCGAGCTGCTGTTCAACGATTACCGCCCCGGTATCCAGAACCTGGACCTGAACATCTACGTCATGGAGCGCGAGACCCTGATCAAGCTGGTCAAGGATGCGACTTCCCGCGGCCTGATCTACTTTGAGCGCGACATTCTGGCCCACAATGTCAACATCCTGAACATCCGTGCGCTGGAGTACACCGGCTATGTGGCCCATGTCTGCGACATGAAGAGCTACTTCGACGAGAACCTCAAGCTCATCGATGAGAAGAACCTGAACGCTCTGTTCCCCAAAAAGAGCCCCGTCTACACCAAGATCCGCGACGACAACCCCGTGCGCTACGTCACCGGCTCCTCTGTCAGCAACTCTCTGCTGGCCGATGGCTGCGTGATCGAGGGCACCGTGGAGAACTGTGTTCTGTTCCGCGGCGTCAAGGTCAAGAAGGGTGCTGTGGTCAAGAACTGTGTCCTGATGCAGGATACGGTGGTAGAAGCAGGCGCTCAGCTGGACTGCGTTGTGACGGATAAGAACGTCCGTGTGACGGCTGACAAGAAGCTCTCCGGCACGGAAAGCTTCCCTGTTTACGTACAGAAGGATCACACCGTCTGATCAAACTTTTCACAGGGGCGGCTCCCTCCCCGGTAGCCCCTCTCAAAGAGGGGCGGGGGCCGTTTGTGCCCCCGCCCGCTCTTTGCGTATAAAGACTTCAACTGTTTCTCTGGAAAGGAGCATTTCTATGAAGATCCTGTATGCTGCTTCGGAAGCGACCCCCTTTGCCAAGTCCGGCGGTCTGGCGGATGTGGCCGGTTCTCTGCCCAAGGCTCTGGTCAAGGACGGCGTGGATGCCCGCGTCATCATGCCGCTGTACGGCGACCTGAAGCTGCGCGACAAGCTGGAGTACGTCACCAATTACTCGGTGCCCGTGGGCTGGCGCAGCCAGTACTGCGGCCTGTTCAAGGCCGAGGTCAACGGCGTGACTTACTACTTCCTGGACAACGAGTATTACTTCAAGCGCCGCGGCCTGTACGGCTTCTACGATGACGGCGAGCGCTTCGCCTTCTTCTCCCGCGCGGTGCTGGAGACCCTGTTCTACATCGACTTCACCCCCGACATCATCAACTGCAACGACTGGCAGACCGCTCTGGTGCCCGTTTATCTGAACCTGTACTATCGCCACCTGGATAAGTTCAACCGGATCAAGACCATCTTCACCATCCACAACATCGCTTATCAGGGCAAGTACGGCACCGATATTCTGGAAGATACCTGCGGCATCGGCCACCGCGATCAGCACATTGTGGAGTACGACGGCTGCGCCAACTTCATGAAGGGTGCCTTTGAGACGGCTGACAAGATCACCACCGTCAGCCCCACCTACGCACAGGAGATCCTGGACCCCTGGTTCAGCTACGGTCTGGATGCCCTGCTGCGGGAAAAGCAGTATAAGCTGTGCGGCATCCTGAACGGCATCGATATGGACGCCAACAACCCCGCTACCGACCCCAAGATCCCCTTCAACTATGATGTGACCAACTTTGAGGAAGGCAAGGCCAAGTGCAAGGAGGCCCTGCAGGACAAGTTTGGCCTGAACAAGGACGGCAGCCCCGTCTTTGCCATGGTCAGCCGCATGGTCGGCATGAAGGGCTTTGATCTGGTGCAGAGCATTGCCGATGGTCTGGTAGACCGCGGCATCGAGCTGGTCATTCTGGGCAGCGGCGAGAATCAGTACGAGACCTTCTTCTCCGACCTGTGCGCCCGTCACCCGGGCCGCGTGGGCACCTTCATCGGCTTTGAGCCCGCCCTGTCTCAGGAAATCTACGCCGGTGCCGATGCCTTCATCATGCCTTCCAAGAGCGAGCCCTGTGGTCTGGCCCAGATGGTGGCCTGCCGCTACGGCACGCCTCCCATCGTCCGTGAGACCGGCGGCCTGCGGGATTCCATCCACGACTGCACGCTGGGCGAGGGCAACGGCTTCACCTTTGCCGGTTACAGCGCCCACGAGCTGTACGACGCCTGCTGCCGCGCACAGGACCGTTACTATAACAAGGAAGACTGGAACAAGCTGATCCAGCACGATATGGAGTGCGATTTCAGCTGGGATCTCTCGGCCAAGAGCTACGAGGGTCTGTACAACGAAACTGCAAACCTCTGGTAAGCATTTATCTTCGGGCCGCCGCACTGCAGGGTGCGGCGGCCCTTTTGTGTTTTTTGCACTCTGCACAAAGAACCTATCAGATTTTTGTGATTGATGTCATCCGTGGCGGACATTCTCCACCAGAGGCGTACAGTTATGGCGTTAGTATGAACAAACTATGAAGTTTTGCCAAAAATCGGTGGAAAATTGATTGAAAAACCGGACGGATTGAATTATACTATCTTCATAAGATCCTTTACTGAAAAGGGTCTGCTGCGAAAGAGTCCTTGCAGACCGGAAGATGAGCCTGCGGGCAGAGGGAAGGAGCGCACCCATGAAAGGCTGGTACAAGGCACTGGAAGATCTGGTCTGGCTGACCCAGCTGGGGCTTTCGATGCTGCTGCCCCTTCTGCTTTGTCTGGGGGGCGCATGGTGGGCCACCAACCACTGGCACTGGCCGCTGTGGGTGTATCTGCCTGCCATTTTTCTGGGGCTGGCGGCCGGGGCACAGAGCTTCTGGCAGTTTGCCAAGGAGCGGATGACCCGTGCCAAAAAGGAGCGGCCCCGCCGGGTGGGCTTCAATTCGCATGAATAAACGGGGAGGTTTGCTATGAAATTGCAGCCGGAATCCAAAAAAGAACTGCTTCGCATTGCCGGAGGCACGGCCATCTGCACCGCCGCCATGTGGGTGGTGTTTGCAGCGCTGCATCTGGTAGGCTGGGTGCGGTTCGACTACACCGTGGTGCTGGGTTCGGTCATCGGCGCGCTGGTGGCGGTGGGCAACTTTGCAGGCATCTGCTTTGTGGTCCAGAAGATCATCGACGAGCCGGACGAAAAGCGCCGCAAGGCAAAATTACAGGTTTCCCACAACAGCCGGATGCTGATGCAGGCCGTCTGGGTCATCGTGGCCATTGCGGCCCCCTGCTTCCAGCCCTTTGCCAGTGTCCTGCCGCTGTTTTTCCCAAGGATCACCATTTATTACCTGCAAATAACGGGCAAGTACAAACCCCTTGCACAGGGCACACTGTCTGAGGACGTCTCGGTGGAAGACGCCCCGGCACCGGCCCCTGCACAGGGCGAAGACTCCGGAGAAAAAGGGGGTGAAACCTAACAAATGGAATTGAACGGCGCAAAGATCCTGTATACCATCCACACCGATATCCCGGTGCTGGGCGATTTCAAGATCACACAGACCCTTGTAAGTACCTGGATCGTGATGGCGCTGCTGACGGCACTGGCCTTCTGGCTGGGGCATGACCTCAAACTGGAAAATGTCTCCAAGCGGCAGGCTGCGGCTGAGTTCATTGTGGAGCGGCTGGATCAGTTCGTCCACGACAATATGGGATATCACTTTGATCAGTATATCCCGCTGGTGGGCGCCATCTTCGCGCTCAGCATCGGGTGCAACCTGATCAGTGTGGTGGGCCTGTGGAGCCCCACAGCCGACCTCAACACCGAAGCCGCCTGGGCCATTGTGGTGTTCGTGCTGATCATGTACTACAAGATCAAGACCAACGGCATCCTGGCCTACCTGAAAGGGCTTCTGGACCCCATCTTCCTCATGGCACCCATCAACGTGCTGTCGGAGATCTCCACCCCCGTCAGCATGGCGTTCCGTCACTTTGGCAACATCCTGTCCGGTACGGTCATCTCCACCCTGCTGTACTGGGCACTGGCAAGCCTGAGCCATGTCATTTTTGGCTGGCTGCCCGGCTTCCTGAGCCAGCTCCAGTTGTTCCAGATCGGCATCCCGGCCTTTACGGGCCTGTATTTCGACTGGTTCGGCGGCTGCATTCAGGCGTTCATCTTCTGTACCCTGACCACCATTTTCATCAAGCGCGCTGCCGGTGAGGACTAAAACCGGCATCTCCCAAAAACACCAACACATTTTAGGAGGACAAACCTATGACTGACTTTCAACTTCTGGCTCGTGGTATCGCTCTGGCAGGCTGCGGCATTGGCGCAGGTCTGGCACTGATCGCTGGTATCGGCCCCGGCATTGGCGAAGGCAACGCAGCTGCCGCTGCCTGTGAGGCCGTTGGCCGTCAGCCTGAGTGCAAGAGCGACGTTACCAGCACCCTGATCCTGGGTGTTGCATTGTCTGAGACCACCGGTATTTACGGCTTTGTCACCGGCCTGCTGCTGATCTTCCTGGCACCGGGCATGTTCATGAACTATCTGGGCTGAGAACTCCCTGAACCGTTAAACACGAAAGAAGGGAGACGCTTATGCAACTTTATCAGGCATTGATCACGCTGGATGGCTGGACGTTTCTGGCCCAGATCTGCAACCTGATGATCCAGCTGGTGATCTTCAAAAAGCTGCTGCTGAACCCGGTCAAAAAGGTGATCGCTGAGCGCAAGGCCAAGGCCGACAGCCAGATCGCAGATGCAACAAAGCTGCGCACCGAGGCAGAGGCCATGAAGGCGGAGTATGAGCAGAACCTGCAGAATGCCCGCGCAGAAGCAAACCAGATCGTCGCAAGTGCCCAGAAAACGGCGGCTGCCCGCAGCGAAGAACTGCTGGGCGAGGCCCGCGCACAGGCCGCTGCCCTGAAGCAGAAGGCTGAGGCGGACATTGCGCAGGAGCGCAAGAAGGCCGTGAACGAGGCAAAGGACGAGATCGGCGGCATGGCGATGGAGATCGCCTCCAAGGTGGTCGAGCGTGAGATCAAGGAAGCTGACCACAAAGACCTGATCGATGAATTTATCAAAAACGTGGGTGAAGCATCATGACCGAGACCGCAAGGATGTACGGCGGAAGCCTGTATGACCTGGCAGCAGAGGAAGGGCTGGAAAAGCGCATCCTGGAGGAGCTGGATCAGGTGTCCGCTCTGCTGAAGGATGACCCCGCCTACCTGCACCTGCTCAGCATCCCCAGCATCCCCAAAAAGGAGCGCTGCGGCCTGCTGGACGAAGCACTGCGCGGGCAGATCCACCCTTACGTGCTGAACTTTTTGAAGATCCTGTGCGAGAAGGGCACCCTGCGGGAGCTGCCCGGCTGCGCCCGGGCCTACCGGGTGCGCTACAATCAGGCCAACGGCATTCTGGAAGCCGTGGCTGTGTCTGCGGTGCCCATGACGGCCCAGCAGACCACCCGCCTGCATGAAAAGCTGGAAACTGTTACCGGCAGGCAGATCGACCTGAAGACAAAGGTGGATCCCAGTGTGCTGGGCGGCATCCGGCTGGATATTGAGGGCACCGAGCTGGACGGCACCGTGAAGAACCGTCTGGCTTCCCTGCGCAGCAGCATCGCAAACGTTACAGTATAACAGAAGAATATCCACCCGAAAGTTTACAAAGAATTGAGTGGTGAACACAAGACAATGCAACTGAAACCTGAAGAAATCTCCAAGATCATCCGTGCCCAGATCAAGCACTATGAGAACGTGATCGAGCAGAGCGAGGTTGGCACGGTCATCATGGTGGGCGACGGCATCGCCCGGGCCAGCGGCTTGGAAAAGTGCATGGCAGGTGAGCTGCTTCAGTTTGACAACGGCGAATACGGCATGGCCCAGAACCTGGAGGAGAACACCGTCTCCATCGTTCTGCTGGGCTCCGACGTCGGCATCAAGGAGGGCAGCATCGTCAAGCGCACCGGCAAGGTGGTTTCCGTGCCGGTGGGCGACGCCATGATCGGCCGCGTGGTCAACGCGCTGGGTCAGCCCATTGACGGCGCAGGCCCCATTGAGACCACCGAGTTCCGGGCCATTGAGAGCCCGGCCCCCGGCATCATCGACCGTCAGCCCGTCAAGGAGCCGCTGCAGACCGGTATCAAGGCTATCGACTCCATGATCCCCATCGGCCGCGGACAGCGTGAGCTGATCATCGGCGACCGCCAGACCGGCAAGACCACCATCGCGTCTGATACCATCATCAACCAGAAGGGCAAGGATGTCATCTGCATCTACGTCGCCATTGGTCAGAAGCGCTCTACCGTGGCAAACCTGGTGCAGAACCTGACCGAGGCCGGGGCCATGGCCTACACCATCGTGGTGTCGGCCACCGCATCGGAGCTGTCGCCCCTGCAGTATATCGCCCCCTATTCCGGCTGCGCCATGGGCGAATATTTCATGCACCAGGGCAAGCACGTCCTCATCATCTACGACGACCTGTCCAAGCACGCTGTGGCCTACCGTGCCCTGTCGCTGCTGATCCGCCGTCCCCCGGGACGTGAGGCTTACCCCGGCGATGTCTTCTACCTGCACTCCCGTCTGCTGGAGCGCGCGGCCAAGCTCTCCAATGAGCTGGGCGGCGGCAGCCTGACGGCCCTGCCCATCATCGAGACGCAGGCCGGTGACGTGTCGGCCTACATCCCGACCAACGTCATCTCCATCACCGACGGTCAGATCTTCCTGGAAACGGAGCTGTTCCACTCGGGCGTCATGCCCGCCGTCAACCCCGGCATCTCGGTGTCCCGCGTGGGCGGCAACGCCCAGATCAAGGCCATGAAGAAGGTGGCCGGCACCCTGAAGCTGATCTACTCCCAGTACCGTGAGCTGCAGAGCTTTGCACAGTTCGGCTCGGATCTGGACGCCGACACCAAGGCGCGTCTGGCACAGGGCGAACGCATTGTGGAAGTGCTGAAGCAGAACCGCTCGGCCCCCGTGGCTGTGGAAAAGCAGGTGGCCATCCTGTATGCCACCATCCACGATTACCTTGTCAAGGTCAAGGTGGGCGATGTGGCGGAATACGAAAAGGGCCTGTACGAATATCTCGACAACGATGCCGCCGGTGCTGCCGTGATGGAAACGGTGCGCACCACCGGCAACCTGGACAAGGACACCGAGGAAGCACTCAAGGGCGTCCTGTCCGCCTACACCGAGAGCTTCGTCAAGGCGCACTGAGGGAAGGAGGCGTAACGCATGGCAGGTTCCATGAAGGACATCAAGCTGCGCATCAAAAGCGTAGAGAGTACCATGCAGATCACCAAGGCCATGGAGCTGGTGGCTTCCTCCAAAATGCGCCGTGCCAAGGAGCGGGTGGAACACAGCCGCCCCTACTTTGAAACGCTGCACGATACCCTGACCGGCATTGCGGCTGCGGACCCCCGCGCCCGCAATCCCTACCTGCGCCGGGACGAGATCAAACGCACCCTGCTGATCGTGATCGCAGGCGACCGCGGTCTGGCCGGTGGATACAACTCCAACGTCCTCAAGCAGGCGGAGGCCCAGCCGGGGCCGGTAACGGTGCTGCCCATTGGCAAGCGGAGCGCCGAATATTTTGTCCACCACGAGGCGGAGCTGTTCACCGATGAGGTGCTGCTGGCCGCGGATATCTCGGTGGGCGAGTGCTTTGCGCTGTCCCGCCGGATCACCGAGGGCTTTTTGAAGGGCGACTACGACGCAGTGAAGATCTGCTATACCCGGTTCGACTCCATGATGACCCAGACAGCCACCACAATGGAGGTGCTGCCCCTGAGCATCGAGCCCACGGAGGAGCAGAAAGCCGCTGCCCGCCGCAGCCAGATCCTGTACAAGCCCAGCAGCGAGGAAGTGTTCCGTGCCATTATCCCCGAGTATGTGGCCGGCATCGTTTATGGTGCCGTGTGCGAGAGCGTGGCCAGTGAGCTGGCCGCCCGCCGCACCGCCATGGACGCCGCCACCAAGAACGCCGGGGAAATGATCGACCATCTGAATCTGTATTACAACCGCGCCCGTCAGGCTGCTATCACGCAGGAGATCACCGAGATCGTGGCCGGTGCGGAAATTTGAAAAAGGAGAATAGCCTATGTCCGAAAAACACATCGGCAAGGTGATCCAGGTCATCGGCCCGGTGCTGGACATCCAGTTCAAGGATGGCGAGCTGCCGGAGCTGCTCAATGCCATTGAGATCGACAACCACGGCCAGAAGCTGGTGGTGGAAGTTGCTCAGCTGACCGGCGACAATGTGGCCCGCTGCATTGCCATGAGCAGCACCGATGGCCTGGTGCGCGGCACCGACGCCGTGGACACCGGCGAGTCCATCAAGGTGCCCGTGGGTGACCAGTGTCTGGGCCGCGTGTTCAACCTGCTGGGTGAGCCGGTGGATAATAAGCCCGCCCCCACCCCGGAGGCCTACTGGCCCATCCATCGCCCTGCTCCCAGCTATGAGGAGCAGCAGTCCACCACCGAGATCCTGGAGACCGGCATCAAAGTCGTTGACCTGATCTGCCCCTACGCCAAGGGCGGCAAGATCGGCCTGTTCGGCGGTGCCGGTGTCGGCAAGACCGTGCTGATCCAGGAGCTGATCTATAACATTGCAACCGAACACAACGGCTACTCGGTGTTCACCGGCGTTGGTGAGCGCACCCGTGAGGGCAACGACCTTTACGGCGAAATGACCGAGAGCGGCGTTATCAACAAGACTGCGCTGGTCTACGGCCAGATGAACGAGCCCCCAGGAGCCCGTATGCGCGTGGCCCTGTCCGGTCTGACCATGGCGGAGTATTTCCGCGACGTGAAGAATCAGGACGTGCTGCTGTTCATCGACAACATCTTCCGCTTCACCCAGGCCGGTTCTGAGGTGTCGGCTCTGCTGGGCCGTATGCCCTCGGCTGTTGGTTACCAGCCCACGCTGGCTACCGAGATGGGCGCCCTGCAGGAGCGCATCACCTCCACCCGCAAGGGCTCCATCACCTCGGTGCAGGCCGTCTACGTTCCCGCCGACGACCTGACTGACCCGGCCCCTGCCACTACCTTCACCCATCTGGATGCCACCACCGTTCTGAGCCGTGACATCGCTTCTCAGGGCATCTACCCGGCTGTGGACCCGCTGGATTCCACCAGCCGCATCCTGAGCCCCGAAGTGGTGGGTCAGGAGCATTACGAGATCGCCCGTGCTGTCCAGAAGGTGCTGCAGCGCTATAAGGAACTGCAGGACATCATTGCCATTATGGGTATGGATGAGCTGAGCGAGGAAGACAAGCGCACAGTCAGCCGCGCCCGCAAGGTGCAGCGCTTCCTGAGCCAGAGCTTCCACGTGGCAGAGCAGTTCACCGGCATGCCCGGCCAGTATGTGCCCCTGAAGGAGACGCTTCGCGGCTTTAAGATGATCCTGAACGGCGAGTGCGATGACCTGCCCGAGAGCGCCTTCCTGTTCGCGGGCACCATCGATGATGTGTTCGCCAAGGCGAAGAAAGGGTAAGCCATGATGACCTTTCATCTGACGGTGGTCACGCCGGACGGCTGTGCCTTTGACGGGCAGGCGGAGCGTGTGGTCTGCCGCGCCATCGACGGCGACCTTGCCATTCTTGCCAAGCACGGCGACTACTGCACGGCACTTGGCATGGGCGAGGCCCATATCGTGGATGCGGAGGGCCAGCGCCGTCGTGCCGCCTGTATGGGCGGGATGCTCACCGTATTGAACGGGGACGTCCATCTGGTAGCCACCACCTGGGAATGGGCTGAGGAGATCGACCAGGCCCGCGCTGAGGCCGCCAAGAAGCGCGCAGAAGAAATTCTGGCCCAGAAGAATCTGGACAAGCGCGACTATGAGCTGGCGCAGGCCCGCCTGAAGCGCGCCCTCGTTCGTACCTCCATCCACCAGTGACCTGAAAACAAAAGCGCCCCCGGAGAGCAGCTGCTCTCCGGGGGCGCTTTGCGTAACAATATAAAACGAGCGGGAAACCTTACCAGGACTTCTTTTCCTGGGCGCAGTCGTGCTGGCGCTTGCGTTCTTCGACCATTCTGGCAAACCATTCTACCATGGCGGGATCCTGATGGGAGAAGAAGGAACTTGCGGCTTTGTCCAGTGCGGCAATGCGGGCCATCTCCTCGTCGGTCAGGGCAAAGTCGAAT
>CAVDVT010000034.1:0-10236 GCA_963612415.1 bacterium
GCGCAGGTGCTTCCGGTGAGTTCACCGGCACCGCCAAGGGCTTTGGCGGCGATGTGTCCGTCACCCTGACCCTGACCGACGGCCAGATCACCGGCTGCACCGCTGAGGGCGCCGATGAGACCCAGGGCGTTGGCTCCATGGCCATCGACCAGCTGCCCGGCGAGATCGCTGAGAGCGGCAGCATTGCCGTGGACGGCGTGTCCGGTGCAACCATCACCTCCAACGCCATCAAGGAGGCAGCCGCTGCTGCCCTGACCGCTGCCGGCCTGAATCCGGAGGATTTCCAGACGTCTGTGGAAAAGACCGCCGCAGCTGCTGAGGATATCACCGTTGACACTGACATCGTCATCGTAGGTGCAGGCGGCGCAGGCATGACGGCTGCCATTACCGCTGCCAACGAGGGCAAGGACGTGGTCATCGTGGAGAGCCAGCCCATGGTGGGCGGCAACTCTGTGCGCGCTACCGGCGGCATGAACGCCGGCAAGACCGTGTATCAGGATGACAACGAGTTCAACGAGGCTGCAGGCGTGGAAAAGACCCTGAAGTCTGCTGCGGACAACTACGCCGACAACGAGACCATCACCGCTCTGGCTGCTGTTGTGGCTGAGCAGTGGGCTGCTTATCAGGCCAACCCCACCGGCTACTTTGACTCTGTGGAGCTGATGGAGCTGGATACCATGATCGGCGGCAAGGGCCTGAACGATCCCGCTCTGGTGGAGACCCTGTGCGAGAACTCCGCCGACGCCATTGACTGGCTGGAGGAGAACGGCATTACTCTGCACAACGTTTCCAGCTTTGGCGGCGCATCCGTCAAGCGCATCCATCGCCCTGTGGACGGTGACGGCAAGGTCGTCTCCGTTGGCGCTTACATGGTCCCCCTGCTGCAGGAGGACTGCGAGAAGGCTGGCGTTCAGATCCTGCTGAACACCACCGCTACCGAGATCCTGACCGATGCCAACGGCGCTGCAGTTGGCATCAAGGCCGCCGGTGCTTCCGGTGAGACCGTTACCATCAACGCCAAGGCTGTGGTGCTGACCACCGGCGGCTTTGGTGCAAATCTGGACATGGTGGTGGAGTACAAGCCCGAGCTGAAGGGCTTTATGACCACCAACGCCCCCGGCATCCAGGGTCAGGGCATTGAGATGGCGCAGGCTCTGGGCGCTGCCACTGTGGACATGGACCAGATCCAGATCCACCCCACCGTTCAGGCTGACACCGCTGCTCTGATCACCGAGGGTCTGCGCGGCGACGGCGCGATCCTGGTCAACGCCGAGGGCAAGCGCTTCATCGACGAAGTGGGCACCCGCGACGTGGTCTCCGCTGCTGAGATCGCCCAGACCGGCAGCTACAGCTGGCTGGTCGTCGACCAGAAGATGGTGGATGCTTCCAGCGTTATCCAGGGTTACATCAAGAAGGGCTACACCGTTGAGGGCCAGACCTACGAGGAGCTGGCACAGGCAATGGGCGTGGACGAGGCTGCATTTGCCGAGACCATGGCTGCCTGGAACGACTGTGTTGCCGCAGGCAAGGATGAGGAGTTTGGCCGCACCAGCTTTGCAAATGCACTGGACACCGCTCCCTACTACGCCATCAAGGTCACCGCTGGTGTCCACCACACCATGGGCGGCCTGAAGATCAACACCAACACCGAAGTCCTGAACGAGAACGGTGAGGTCATCCCCGGCCTGTTTGCTGCAGGCGAGGTGACCGGCGGCGTCCACGGCGCAAACCGTCTGGGCGGCAACGCTGTCTCTGACTTCACGGTGTTCGGCCGTATTGCAGGCAAGAATGCCAGCGACTACGCTGCATGAAACGCCTGAAAAACTGGCAGAAGAACCTGCTGTTTGCGGCGGTCCTTCTGGCGGCGGCAGCGCTCCTGTTTGTGCTGTACCGCGCCAGAAGCTCTAAGGCGGAGCCGCTGGAAGCCGTGGTCGATTTCGGCAGCGGCATCACCGAGACCATTCCGCTGGACAAGGATCATGATTACCTGTACGATGTGGGCGATTACGTTGTGCATCTGCAGGTGAAGGATGGTGCCATCGCCTTCCTCGACAGCCAGTGCCCGGACCATGTGTGCGAGCAATTCGGCTGGCTGGACAAGGAAGATGCGTGGGCTGCCTGTGTCCCGGCGGGGGTCTATGTGACCGTCCGCACCGCAGCGTAAAGAACCGCCAGAACACGGAAATGCAAAAGTCCCATGTCTGCCCCTAAAGGGGCGGGCATGGGACTTTTTGTGTGCAGTGTTTGGTCGGAAAGTTACTTTACATATCTGCCCTCGCAGATATTCCTGCAGCAGGCGCTTACCGGGAACCAGCAGCAGTCGCGGCAGATATCGGCCAGCATTTCCGGGGTAGCCTTGGAATCGATGGCGCGGATGAGATCCTGATACACGTATTCCTTTTCTTCCAGTCCGAAATACTCCACGGTCTTGCGGTCATACCGCTTGACCTTTTCCTGCGTATCACACAGGTCGGTGCCCAGCTTGTTGGGGCAGCAGGAGCAGAGGGTGTCGGTGGAAAAAGTCAGCCGGATCTTGGTGCCGGGAACTTCCCGCAGCTGATGGACTACCTCGTTCATGTGAACCACAAAGGCGTCGTCGTAGCCGTGGCCGGAGTACCCCTGCGTGCAGAGCAGGTGGTGGGGACGCAGTACGATACTCATGCCTTGTTCAACCCCGGAATGCGCTTGCGGATGGTCAGGCCCAGCATGGAGGCCAGCACAGCCTTGATAATGGCGGTGGGGATAAAGGGCAGGACGCAGGCAGAAATGCCCACGGCCACGGTGCTGTGGGCCACCACCACGAACATAGCCACGCCGATGACGTAGTTGATCACGGTACCCACAACGAGGGCCGCGACAAAGGCACCCTTAAAAGCATTCCGATGCTCCACACCCAGACCGATGATGTAGGCCATGATGGGGAAGGAAATCAGAAAACCGCCGGTGGGGCCCACGAACTTGTCGATGCCGCCGGAGAAATTGGCCAGCACCGGCACGCCCACGGCGCCCAGCAGCAGGTAGACCAGGGAAGCAATGGCCGAAAGCTTGGAGCCCAGCACCACGGCAGCCAGCGTAATGGCAAAGGTCTGCATGGTCATGGGAACACCCAGCGGCATGGGAATGGAGATCTGAGCCATTACGGCGATGACGGCGGCGAACAGTCCGGCGTAGCACAGATCGCGCACCGAGAATTTGCTGGTAGTCTGATTCATGAAAAAGTTCCTCCTCTGTTGATGACAAATTGCGTCCTGATTAAACCAGAAAGCAGGAAACAGGTCAACTTTTGATTTGCGGCAAGGTTTACAATTGGTGAAAGTTTGCTGAAAAATGTGGAAACGAAATTTGGACGCTTGTGTATCCGTTCAAAATGCGATACACTACACTTATATAAATGCAGCCAAAGGGCCAATGCCCGGTTGGCCCATGATAACAGGAGGAAAGCAATGATCTGGAACAAGAAGGACGCACCGGAAGCATCCGGCTCCGATACTTCTGCTGTGCAGGGCAAGGCCAAAGGGCCGCTGCCGTTTCTGAAAAAGAACTGGAAGTGGCTCGTGCCGGTGGTCTGTGTGGCAGCTGTGGGCGGGTTTTTCCTGCTGAAGCCCCAGAACAGCAAACCGGCGGCAGTGGATGCCAGCTATGTGGAGACTGCCCCGGAGCGGCGGGATGTGGCCAATACCCTCAGCGGCACCGGCACGCTGAACCCGGCCAATACCTACACCGTGAAATCGCTGGTGGAGGGCAAAGTGCTGAGCGGCGAATTTGAGGAGGGCGATACCCTGGACGAGGGCACCATCCTCTATACGCTGGACAGCTCCGATGCTTCCACCAATTTTGAAAAGGCTGAGATCGCCATGCAGCAGGCCCAGCGCAGCTATGACAAGGTGGTGGACCGCCAGTATGTCCGGGCTGAGGTGGCCGGTGTGGTCAGCAGTCTGAAGGTGACCAAGGGCGATGAGGTGACCAGCGGACAGGAAGTGGCCGTGATCCGCGACAGCTCCCGCATGATGCTGACCCTGGAGTTCCCTGCAGCCGATGCAGCCAGCTTTGCCGTGGGGCAGAGCGCACAGGTGACGCTGGACGGCACCTTTGAGCAGCTGGAGGGCACCGTGACTACGGTGACCGGCACCGATGCCCTGAGTACCGGCAATCTGCTGACCCGCACCGTGACCATTGCGGTGCGCAATGCAGGCGGCCTGACCACCGCGCAGGCGGCCACGGCTTCCATCAACGGCATCAGCTCCATCGGTTCTGCCACCTTTGCCTATCAGGCAGAGCGCACCCTGACCGCACAGGCTTCCGGTACGGTGACGGCCATCCATGTGCAGGAGGGTGCCGAGGTCAGCAAGGACGACATCCTCATTGAGCTGTCCGGTGATGACCTGACCGAGAGCATCCAGTCTGCCTCCGAGACCCTGCGCAGCGCCGAGATCTCGATGCAGAACCTGCAGGATACCATGGCCAATTATACCGTCACTTCGCCCATCAGCGGCACCATCATTGAAAAGGATGCCAAGGTGGGCGATGCGGTCAAATCCGGCGACACCCTCTGCGTCATCTACGACCTGAGCTATCTGGAAATGGTCATCAACGTGGACGAGCTGCAGATCAGCTCCCTGTCCGTGGGCCAGAAGGTGCAGATCACGGCCGATGCCGTGCAGGACAAGAACTACGTGGGCACTGTGACCCGCGTTTCCATGAAGGGCAGTGCCAACGGCGGCACCACCACTTATCCGGTCACCATCCGGATCGATGAGATCGAGGGCCTGCGCCCCGGCATGAACGCCAACGCCGAGATCGTGGTGGCGGAAGCCGAGAATGCCCTGACCGTGCCCAACGCCGCAGTCATCCGGGGCGGCTATGTGCTGGTGACCAAGGATTCGCCCAGCGCTGCCAAGGCCGATACCACCATGGAAGCACCCGAGGGCTTTGTCTACGTGGCCGTCAAGACCGGCGTCAGTGACGACGACTACACCCAGATCGTCAGCGGCATTCAGGAAGACGATACCGTGGGCTACGATCCCAGCTCTGTCAGCAGCGACAGCTACTACGACAGCGGCAGCATGATGTTCTTCTGACGGGAGGGAACAGATGAGCGCTCTGATCGAGTTTGAAGAAGTCTGCAAATATTACCAGATGGGCGACACCACGGTAAAGGCCGCAGACCATATTACCATGAAAATAGACAAGGGCGAGTTCGTGGCCATTGTGGGCCAGTCCGGTTCCGGCAAATCCACCTGCATGAACATCATCGGCTGCCTGGATGTGCCTACGCACGGCACTTACCGGCTGAACGGCCGGGATGTGGGCAAGATGAGCCGGAACGAGCTGGCGGCGGTGCGCAATGAGATGCTGGGATTCATCTTCCAGCAGTACAACCTGCTGCCCCGGCTCAACCTGCTGGAAAACGTGGAGGTGCCGCTGGTGTATGCGGGCATCCCCCGCGCCGAGCGCCACCGCCGTGCCCGCGAGGTGCTGGAACAGGTGGGCCTGGGCGATAAGATCAAGAACAAGCCCAATCAGCTTTCCGGCGGCCAGCAGCAGCGCGTGTCCATTGCGCGGGCGCTGGTGCGCAACCCGGCAGTCATTCTGGCCGACGAGCCCACCGGCGCACTGGACAGCCACACCGGCCGCGAGGTGCTGGGAATGCTGCAGCAGCTGCACGATCAGGGCCACACGGTGGTCCTGATCACCCACGACAACTCCATTGCCGTGCAGGCAGACCGGATCATCCGGCTGGAGGACGGTCAGGTGGTCTACGATGGCGATTCCCACGCACCGGAGGCCATCGTGCAGCCTGCACTGGCCTTTGTGCCGGAAGAACAGGAGGGGAACGCATGATCATTGAGACCTTCCGTCAGGCCATCCAGAATGTCTGGAGCAACAAGCTCCGCACCTTTCTGACCATGCTGGGCATCATCATTGGTGTCATGGCGGTCATCGTCATCGTGGGTCTGGGCAACGGCCTGACCAAGAGTATGCGCGACAGCTTTTCGGCCCTGGGCACCAACACCCTGTCCATCCAGGTCTGGGGCTACGGCTCCCGCACTGTGTCGGTGGACGATATGTACAAGATCGCGGACAAGAATGCAGATCTGATCGCCGCTGTCTCGCCTCAGATCGACTTCAGCAACAACACCCCCAAGGTGGGCACCACCACCTTCCGCTACGGCACAGAGGTTTATGGTGTGGACGAAGGCTACACCAGCATGAAGAACTATACGCTGGCGCAGGGCCGCGGCCTGCAGTACATGGACATCAAGGACAACAAGCAGGTCTGCGTGATCGGCGATTACCTCAACCGGACGGCCTACGGCGGCAACGCGGTGGGGCAGACCATCAAGCTGGGCGTGTACAAGTTCCGCATCGTGGGTGTGCTGGCTGCAAAGGTGACGGATTCCAGCATGCAGCAGGGCTCCGACGATGACTGCATCTACCTGCCCTATACCACAGCCATGCGGCTTTCCAACATCAGCTCGGCCCAGAGCTTTGTGGCCATCATGCAGGACGAGAGCCGCGCCAATGAGGCCAAGAGCGTGGTGGAGAACGGGCTGTATGACCTGCTCAAGAGCGACAGCTCCTATTATGTTTACAGTGCCAGCGAGTGGCTGGAAGAAATGAATAAGATGATCAACATGGTCATCGTGATCCTGACCGGCATTGCCAGCATCTCGCTGCTGGTGGGCGGCATCGGCATCATGAACATCATGCTGGTGTCGGTGACCGAGCGCACCCGGGAGATCGGCATCCGCAAGGCGCTGGGCGCCAAGGAGCGGGTCATCCTTTCGCAGTTTGTGGTGGAGGCTGCTACCACCTCTGCACTGGGCGGTGTGCTGGGCATCGTGCTGGGCTACATCGTTTCCATGGCAGCCAACCGAATCCTGCCCATGGTCTCCAGCGGCATCGATGTCACGGTCAGCCCTTCGTTCAACTCCATCGCAGTGGCCTTTGGCATCTCAGTGGGCATCGGCGTGCTGTTCGGCTACCTGCCGGCCAAGCGCGCCGCCCGGCTGAATCCCATTGAAGCACTCAGATATGATTGATCTCTCACCGCTTCGGTCTGGCTTTGCCAGTGCCCTGCGGAGCTTCCCTGACCGGGGGAGCCGAGAATTAAGGAGGACAAAATGAAAAAGCGAATCCTTGCATTCCTGCTGGCGGTGAGCATCGCGGTGACGATGCTGGCCGTGCCGGCTTCGGCAGCGGGCAACGCCAACACGGCGGTGCAGCTGACCATCACGCTGGGTGGTATGGAGTCCGGCCAGACTGCCGCCCTGAATGCTGCCGTTACCCGCGGCGCCTTTGCCCGGATGCTGGTGGCCTACTCCACCTACCGGGAAAGCGTCAGCTCCCAGGGCACGGTGGGCACCCTGTTCACCGATCTGCCGGGCAGCTCGCCCTGGGCCCCCTACGTCCGCATTGCGGTGCAGAACGGCTGGATGAACGGCTACACCGACGGCAGCTTCCGTCCGGACAACACCGTGACGCTGGAGGAGGCCAGCACGGCCATCCTCAAGCTGATGGGCTATAAGATGACCGACCTGAGCGGCTCGTTCCCCAATGCCCAGCTCAACAAGGCCAGCGAACTGGGCCTGCGCAGCCAGATCGACCGCAAGCAGGGCGAACCGCTGAACTACGAGGAATGCTCCCTGATGCTCTACAATGCCCTGACGGCCAATTCCGCCAGCGGCAGCGCCTACGGCACCTCGCTGGGCTTTACCGTTGCCAACGGGCAGGTGGATACTTCCAGCGTCCTGATGACCAGCCTGAAGGGCCCCTTTGTGGCCGATGAGACCACCCAGCTGACCTTTACGCCGGTGAGTGTGTACCGCAACGACAAGGCATCTGATTCCGCAGAATTGAACAAATACGATGTGTATTATTACAGTGAAAGTTTACGCACGCTGTGGGTCTACACCCGCCGCGCCGCAGGCCGCATCACGGCCGTTTCGCCCAGTGCCAGCGCCCCCACGGCAGTGACTGTGGCAGGCAGCACCTATACGCTGGGCACCTCGGCGGTGGCGTCGCAGGTGTCCTCCCTGAACGGCGGCGGCGTTGGCCAGGTGGTCACCCTGCTGCTGGGCATGAACAACGAGGCTGCCGGCATCGTGACCGGCGAGGAAGCGGATGCTGTCTTCTACGGTGTGGTCCAGTCGGCTGCCCGGAGCCTTGTGGAGGAAAACGGCGCTGACGTCCTGCAAAAGGTGTCGGTGCTGTGTACCGACGGCATTACCCGTGCCGTGAACGTGGACAAAAGCCTGAACTTTCCCACCGGCTGGCTGGTGGAGATCCGGGTCAGCCCGGAAGGCGAAAGCGTAGAACATATCAGTGACCGCACCGTCAGCGGCACCATCAATGCAAATGCCACTGCGCTGGGCAGCGCAGCTCTGGCCGACGATGTGGAGATTCTGGATACGACTTCGGAGGGTGTGGCTGGGACGGTTCGTCCCAGCCGCCTATCGGGGGTAACACTGAGTGACTTTGATGTCCGCTATTACACCACCAACTCGGCCGGGCAGATCGACCGACTGATCCTGAACGACGTGACCGGCGATCTGTGGAATTACGGCGTTCTGGACGATATCCGAAATCTGGCCCTGAACTACAACGACCTCAAGGATCTTGTCACGGGCAGCAGCTCCAGCTCCGGTTCCGGCAGTTCCTCCAGTGCATCTTCCGGCAGCAGTTCCACCACCGGCGGAACAACGGGGACCGACACCACCACCGGCACCGTTACCCTTCCCGGTACCACCACCGGCAGCTCCACCACAACGGGCGGCACCGTGGTGGATCAGGTGACAAGGATCCTGGTGCCCACCACCAGCCAGATCTTGTGGGATGTCCTCTCGGGGGATATCCTCAGCACAGCCTGGCAGAGCCTGACCAGCAACACCGGCCCGCTGCTGAGCATCGGCTTCAAGCAGATCGCAGACATCACCGGCACCCCTTTCCGCCAGATCTTCAACTTCATCGGAGGCGGCGCTACCTATGTCTGCTATGTCAACAACTCCCTCACCACTTACACCACCTCCATCAAGTATCCGGTGCTGGCGGGCGGCATTGCCGTGCGCCAGGAGACCACGGGCTCGGTCAAGGCCATGATGCAGCTGATGCCGCTGAAGATCGACCGGGTGGGGGCAGCGTCGGTGCTTTCGGGCGATACCCGTTACGAGACCGCAGATGACCTTCAGGTGTATCTGTGGTACAGGGGCCAGTATTACCCCACAAAGCTGGCCTCGGTGAACACGGATGAATACCAGCTGACCGGCTGGTACGACAACTTTGGCTGTACTGCCGGGCAGAAAGTCCGTGTCATCATCGCCGTTAAGAACGACTGATGAATTATTACAGCGGCGTCTGCCGCACACTGCGGCAGCTGCGCTGGGTGCTTTACCCGCGCCGCTGCCCTTTTTGTGACCGGGTGCTGGGCAGCCTGCCCGTCTGCCCGGACTGTGCGGCAGAGCTGGAAGAACTCCGGCGCGCACCGTCCATGCGGCTGCGGGCAGGGGAACACTATCTTGGGCGGCTGGATGGGGCAGCCGCGCCATACCGGTACAGCGGCTGTGTGCGCCGTGCTGTGCTGGCTGCAAAGTATCAGGGCGCACCCTGGGCGGCCGTGGAGCTTGGCGTGGAGATGGCCCGGCTGCTTTTTGGCAGTGAGGTGCAGATGCAGGGCTCTGAGCCGCTGCCAGCGCCGGTGCCGGGCCTTGACCGCAGCTACGATGCCATTGTTCCGGTGCCTGCCTCCAGCAGGGTTCGCGGCTACAATGTTCCGGAGCGGATGGCTCAGCCCCTTGCCCGGGCGGTAGGCGTCCCGGTCGTGGCAAGGGCACTTGTCCGTGCCCGTACCGGCCAGCGGCAGGAGGGGCTTTCTCTGGACGAGCGGCTGGCCAATGTGGCCGGAGCGTTCCGTGTGGCAGACCCGGAGGCCGTGGAAGGAAAGCGGCTGATCCTGGTGGACGATGTTCTGACCACCGGCGCCACGGCGTCGGCCTGTGCGCAGGCGCTGCTGGATGCCGGGGCGCAGAGCGTGTTTGCCGTGGCACTGGCCACGGTGGAATTTCCGCAGCCGGTCTCCCTCACCGAGGCCATTGCAGAAAATCAGGAAGAAAGTTGAAAAAAGTGCTTGACAAAGCGGCCCTCCTCGGGTATACTAAATGAGCTGTGAGCGACAAGCTCTTACAGATATCCGGGTGTAGCGCAGTTTTGGTAGCGCGCTTGAATGGGGTTCAAGAGGCC
>CAVDVT010000035.1:0-10210 GCA_963612415.1 bacterium
TGTGCCGAGTTGGAAACTTTTCTTGTTTCTATTTTAGCAGAATTGTTATTGTCTGTCGAGAGATTTTTGATTTTTTCAATGCGTACCTGCCGGTCAGTGTCTTCCTCCCACTGTTTGCTCCACACATTTTGTCGTTTGCCAGTGCCGGGATCATATTCCACCCGGCAACGGCAGCGTTCGTGACGGCGGTAAACATCAGCCGGTACGTGCGGATACTCATAGGTTCCAGCTTGAGCGCTGCACCACTTGCAGCAGCCGCTTTCGGCGGTACGAATGACACGCGGTCGGAGACCGGCCCTGCCCTGAAACGTGACGTTTGCCTTGAGGGTATCATCTACGACTTTCCGGGAAAATGTTTTCACCGGCTCGTTCAGTACCCATGCGGCGTCGGAAAACTGCTCGGCTTCAGAGACTTTGTTCACCAGGCCTTCCACAAGATCTGTGTTCAATGTCGGGTGCTGGGCCTTCAGGCTGAGTCCGGCCTGCTCGTTCAGCCGCTGCTGAACAGCGACAGCGGCATCGGCCACCAGCAAGTGGTCTTCTTCCAACAGAGGGCGAATCACGCGGTCAGCAATATCCCAGTAAAGCTTTCCGTCTGGAAGCGAATCGGCTGCCAGATTGTGCTGGAATGCTTCGGCCAGAGCGCTGCCTACCCGCTCGGCGTAGTCTTCAGCTGCGGTATAACTGCTGGCGGATGGCTTCTCGTTGCCCAGCAGGTCAAGAAAATCTTTGCGGATCTGTTCCAGCAGAGACGGGGCAATGTCCTTGTCAGCCATGGCACCCTCCTCAGCTCTCGGAGCGGATGCCGGTTAGGTCGCGTAGATTATTCTCACCAAAGTATCCGGGAATCGCGGTGTTTATTTTGCCTACGGCGTCGCCGATGCCCGAGAGGGTGGCAGCATCCGGTTCAAATACCGGCTCCCAGACCGGTCGGGTCAGATAAAGCTGCCGTCGTGTGTAGGAAAAATTATCCCGGACGCAGGCGGCCAGATACCCGGCATTCAGAAATCCGCTGCCAAAGGTACGCTGGGCTTTGCGGGCAGCCAGACGCAGGGTCTCGTGACTGGATTTGATAGCTTCGGCGCTGCTGGGGTTGTCGGTGACAAAGCCCAGATCGTCCAGCGTCAGGCCGGTTTCTCCGGCAAACAAAGCAGCAAACGTGCGCAACTGTTCGGTGTAAGGACTCATGCTCTGCTGGGTGAACTGGCCTACCACAGGATGATCACCTTCTTCATCCTTTGTGATTTCCAACAGGCTGGAGATGGTTGCGCGCCATTTATCCAGCTGTTCGGAATCGTTGGAGGTGCCCAAAACGTATTTCTGGGGAAAAGAGTAAAACTCTGCGCTGATCTCACTCCGCTTGAGGGTACGCAGGGCACCCTGCTGCAGTCCCATGCAGGCACGGGAAATGCGGCTGTGTCCAAAGGGACGCCGTGCATCCGGTCGATGAAGGATGGGAACCAGAAGCGGATAAAGTGCGGGATTTTCGACAGTATAGGGAGACTGACCTTTGGGGTAATACCACGTGTTTCCTGCGGTGAAGTAGGCCTCCAGTGTAGGAGCGTCTGTGTCGGGATCCCGGGCAAGGACAGCATATCCTTCGGTCAGCAGACCGGTGGACTCATCCAAAATTCCGGTGGCATTGCCACCGTCGATGACTTCGATGCAGGGAAAACCGTCTGCCCCTTTACGGATATACAGAAAGCAGCAGCTGGAGATCAGCGCAGACAATACTGCGCTGTCAAACAGGACATCGGCATTGTTTTGCTGGTAAATGGTGTTCAGGTCGAAGTTGTCTTCCCGGAACTCCCGCCAGATCAGCCGATCAGCCAGTGCATCCACTGCTTTGCCGCACCAGCCAAGCGTCTCTCGAAAGGCGCGGAACTCTGGTGGTGTGACCATGCCGAAATCCTGAACAGCATGTTTCATCTCATAATATTTGTAGCGGGTAAGCACCCGGGAACGTTTCATCGTCAGCTTGCGGCGAAGGTAGGCCATGCCTTTCAGGTTGCTCATGGGGTGTGGATTCTCCTTTCGTGAGAAAATATTCCCAGTACGGGTTTGCAGTCCAGAAGCCTGGGAGGGGAGGGGGAATCCCCCCTGGGGTCATGGGTGGCGGTATGTCGTCCAGTCCATGCTCTGCGGCAGCATCCGCGGTGATATTTCGGTTGGTTCTGCTTTCGGTGCAGCTTTGGCAAACAGCTTGTCGCTCTTTGTCCGGTTGCAGCAGAAGTGAGCCAGCTGTAAATTGTCGATGTCGCTGGGATGGCCGCCCTTTGCAATGGGAATGATGTGATCGATGCAGGGCGAAAGTGGATGCGGGAATTTCAGACTGAAATCAACCGGCTTTCCGCAGACACCGCACACGGTCTGAGTTGCATAGATCTTCTTTTTGTTCCGCTCAAAAGTAAGCCGATGTGTGCCGTCGTGGTCTGGACGACTGTTTGTTCGTGCCATGCGCAGGTTCCTTTCGGATGCAGGTTCAGCATGAGTGGCATTGAGCTGCCCTGCCGGGGAGTTCAGGTCTTTGCCTGTGGGGTGTTGATGTCCACGCAGGGTGTTCCTTCTGCCTTTGAGGAGGGGGGTGAAATAACACCCATCCGGTCAGAAAAGGGGGGATGGGACTTTCAAGGGGCGGGGTACAAAAAAACCGCCCCGGGGATAGCCCGGAACGGCGTGTAATACAGGAGCGTGGAGTACCGCCCTGCTTCTTTTTGACAGTTTATATTTTACCACGGCGAATAGGTGCAAAACAGTGCGAAACAGTGCTTTGACTGGCTTTTTCCGGAATTTTCAGAGCGATCACAGCAGATTTGTGCCGCCGGTATACTCTGCTCGGATCCATCGGCAGCAGGTAGGCAATGGTTTCCCAGTGTTCGCCCCGGATGTAACGGCGATACAGAATCTCATAATCCGTAGGGTCCGGAACCTGCAAAAGAACGGTCTTGATCTCCTGCATGACGGCAGCACAGCCTTCAACAGCCTGTTCGGCTTCCTGACGCGCTGATTCCAGCCGCTCGACGGCACGTGGCAGCGCTTGACCATCTCCGGCCCCGCCGGGCACGGCAGACAGTACCTGCGTGATCCGGATGGATGCGGTGCGCTGCTGCTCTACTTCATCCAGCTTGATCTGCTGCCAACGGGCCGCTTTCTGGTATCTTCTCAGCCACTGCTTCTTTTCTTCGTAGGTCATTCCAGTTCCTCCACATAACACCAGCTTTGGGGCGGGCGGGTGATCTCCACGGGCTCCATGCCAAACCTGGTATTTCGCAAGCCGGTGAACTCCTGGAGCTTCCGGGGCCTGTCGTAAATCCTGAGATCAGAAATGTGCCAGCCGTACAAGTCTTTCAAATCTGCATAACTCAGCCCGGACTTCCATCCGGCATAGTCTTTGACTTGCGGTACTGTGAGACAGCTTCCAGCAATTGCAGATTCGATATCTTCTTTGACGACACAGTATTCAGGGCCAATGCGTCGGATGTTATCGCAAATGAACTCTCCAGTGACACGTCCCTTTTTTTCTGGCCAGCCGCCACGGTTCCACGCGGCCACATCCCGGTTGAGGACATCCATAAACAGGCTGTCACTCCCGGCCAAAGTGCAGTATATGTAGCACTTGAAGGGAGACTTCAGGCCCTCAGGCCTCGTCTTACGCACTTCCACGGTTTTCCGCCCCTGCAGGATGAGGTTGCACCACTCAGGCCGGATGCTTAACAAAACAGCTTTGCTCATTCCACATTCTCCATTCTTGCCCCGCAGTACGGGCAGAATTTGTAATCAGCTTCTTGCGGAGACAATCCTTCCTCAGAGTAATATAATCCTCCGCAATTTGAGCAAGCAAAACATTCCATTGGACGCTCTTAGGGTTGTTCTCCCAGTGCGCCACGGGCCGCAGCGTCTCCGGGTTGATGGTGGGGCAATGGTTAATAACCTTCCGCACGGCCTTGAAAAGCTCCTGTTTTTTGTAAACCATGTTGATCTGGCGGGTTCCTTCTGCGGCGGCCATGGCGAGAACCCAATCGTTATAGCACTTGTCCGCATTATCCACAGCGGTATTTGCATCAATCAATCTTACTTCCGGCATTTCCGTTCTTTCCTCCTTCCAGCACCTTCAGCAGCCCCTCCACGTCATACCGCCAGTGGACGCGGAGCAGGTGCTGCTCCACCTCGATGCCATTCATGGCAGCCCACTGCCACGGGATGCTTTTGCGGGTCTGGGTGTTCATGTACTCCAGCACAGCGCTGGCCGGGACGGCAAAGGTGCGGTTGACCTTGCCCCGGTAGTTGATGACCACATGAGCCGTCTGGCCTTTGAAGGATGCAGCGTGGGCCATATCGGTGATGTGCTTGAGCTTGTGGTATTTCTGCCGTTCCCGGTCGAACCGGCCCAGGATCTTCTCCAGCGGGATGCTGGGAGTCTCAATGGTCTTCAGCTCGAAGTAATGGTGCATGGGGTAACGGTAAACGTCAAAATCGCAGATGTTGTCAATGGAAAAGCTCAGATTCTCATTGCCGCCGTAATAGGTGGCCGCGCTGTCCTTGAGCCGGTAGCACCAGGCATCCTTCGGCATGGAACTTTTCCAGTCTGCTTCAAATTGCTTTCCAGTGTTCAATCGGTTCTCCTTTCTGCGGAGGTTTCCCAGTGCCTTCCCTGCGGTAGGGTCAGGATAATATTCGGGATTACGGTACATCGGATTCCTCCTTTTTCTTGATGAGTGGGCGCCGCTTCAGGGCATTTGCCAGAATGTCGTTTCCGCTTGGTTCTGGTCTGTCCACCCGCTTACTGCGCCCGGCTCCGATGGGATGGGTCCGCTGATATTCCTCGACAGACTTGCACCCCTGGGTCTCGGCCTCGATCAGTGCCTTCCGCACGTAGGCCCAGCTTCGGGCTCCGGTATCGATGCACTTGCGCAGGATCACCCGCGTCAGTTCCTCCCCCAGCCGGTCAGAGTATCCAGTCAGCTCCCGCTTCCCGGATGCACTCAGCCTGCCGATGTCCGCTTCAAACTCTGATACCAGGGGTGAGGTCGTCGGTCCGTCCGGCGGCGGTGGCGCAGCCACAGACGACGTCTCTCTAATGTTTTTAATGGTTTTAATGTTTAAGTTGTTGTTGCCAGCCTGTTGCTTGCCTGTTATCCGCCTGTTGCCTTCTTCAATCAAATCATAATTTTTCAGCGTGACAAGGCTGTATTTCGGCCCTGTTTTGACTGTTATGTGATTTGTCTGTTCAAGGTGTTTCAGGGCTGTTCTGACCTGCATAACGCTTAAATCAAGCTGTTTTGCCAGCTGAGACTGGCTTGTTACCAGTTGCCCCGGCTTGATGATAATGCCCTGCCACTGCTTTTCCTGCCAGTTGGCGGTGAGCAGCAGATGGAAAAACAGGCGGGCTGTATTTGGCTCTGTGTACCACTCCCAGTCGGTCAGGCCGCGGGGAAAGGCCACAAAGCCACGGGATGGGTCAATGCCCACAGTCTGACCTCCTTTCGGGTGAAATGCCCGTATCGCCAGATAGCACAGCGTTTGCCGTCAGAAGGGCAGGTCATCCGCACTGTCATCGATGAGAGCATCTGCTTCCGGAGTGCCCACGGCAGGCCCGGCGGGCACTGCAGCCTGAGAGGTGCGGGGTGCGTAGTCCTTCAGGCTCTCACCGGGGTACATCTGGCTGCCGTTCAGGCTGGTCTGGACAGATGTAGGCTCCGGTTCGTCAAAAGGCGTCGGCTCACTGGTGGATACCGGTTCCGGCGGAACCGTGGGCTCTGTGCAGAGGTCGATCAGATTCTGCATCCACCGGAAGATCACCAGACCGCCCGGCTGGATGTCATCGGCATCCACGCTGTAATAGGTCTTGCCATTGTACTCCCGGCTTTTCAACTCCCGGGCAAAGACAGTGACGGCATCGCCCTTCAGCAGTAGTCCGTCCCATTTATCCAGCCCGTGCCAGACATTTACCTGCACATACAGGCTTTCCCGGCTCCCAGTATCTGTTTTGACGCTGTGGGCCTTCACATCGAACTTGAGGACTTGCTTCTGGCCCACATCCTTGAACACCGGGTCCTTGGCTAGAGTGCCATGGAGCAGAACTCCGGTCTTGTGAGTCAGGATCATTCTTCACCACCCCCCGCAAAGGGGTCGTCGGCAGAGTCCTCTGCATCCTCCACCGTCAGCGCGTCAGCCTGTTCAGCCTTTTCCTTGATGCGGGTCCAGCGGGGAGCCGGGGCCTGTCCGGCCTCGTCCAGTTCCACGGCAGTGGACTCGGCATCCACGTGAACCTCGCTCTCATCGTAGAGGGAACCGAAGGTGGACGGGAACGCTTCCCGCAGGGCATGAACAAGAGCAACCTTCCGGATCATGGTAGCCTTTTTGGTTTTCCAGAGAGATTTGCCGGTGTCATATTCGGACAGCTTCACTTCTTCATAGCTGGGGCGGGTGCGGTCCTTGCGGTAGACCTTGGCCCAGCCACCCAACAATTCTTCGCCTTCGTAGACGATGGAGCCTTCGCGCTTATCCATCACGCCGGCCTCTTTGTCAAAAACGATGATGCCAGCTTCAAAGCCGTCATAGCTCGGGTGACGCTCGGCCATCTGAAGATAGCAGTTTTTGCCCAGAACGATCGTGCTGGGGGTGTCCTCACTGTTGTTGTCGTAGTGAATGAGGTAGGCCTCTTTCGTAAAAGGATTCAGTCGGTACTGCTTGCAGGTCTCGAGGAAAATCTTGCACTCGGCGTCCGTAGCCTTCTGGCAGATGAAATTGCGGACATCTGCAAAGCTGACCGTCATGTGCTGACCATCGGCGGAGGTGATCTCCACCGGCTTGGCCGGGCTGGCGGCCTGAAGGGCGTTGCTCTGAGCGGTGCGCTGCTGCAAAGCGGAAACGCGGGCAGAAGCCGGAATGTTAGATGCAGACATAGCAGGCGCAGGTGCGCCGGAACGAGAAAAACCCATAATGATGTACCTCCAATTATTTTACAGAACCATAGGCGAAACCGCGCTTCTTGGCTTCGGCCTTAAACCATTCAATATCTTCCGGGGTGAAGTCCACCCAGAAACGGTAACGCTTGCGGGCGGGCTGAGGAAGCATCCCGGGCATGGCAAACTGCTGTAAGACTTCGCAGTCCAGCCGTCCGGATGCAGTCACAAAGGCATTGCCCTGGGCCGCCTGAGCGGCTTCGGCTTTGAGCTGGCGTTCTTCCTCCGTGGGCGGAACGATGACCGGAGCCTGTGCCCGGGCCTGCTCTGCGGCCAGCCGGGCGGCCTCAGCTTCCCGCTGCTTCTCCCGGGCATCCATCCGGCGGCTGTGTTCCCGGATGGCATCATTGACGCTCAGGCTGCGCAGGTACTCAGTGGTGCAGGCCTCAGCGTCCTCGCCGCAGGTCTCCCGGATCATCTTCAGCTCCTCCCGGCGGGTCTCCACCGCCAGCCGCAGCTCCTTTTCTGCCCGTGTCAGGTCATACGTCTTGTTGAGCCATTGCGGTACCAGCAACCGGTCAAAGGAGATCAGCGGCTCCAGCTCTCCGATGCAGTCCCGGTAGACCAGGCGCAGTGTGGATGCTTTTTCCTCCCGCTCGGCCTGTTCCACGGCCTTGACCTGCTGATCGATGGCTCCTGAGACCTTCTTGCATTGGGCCTGCATTGCATGGATACTCTGGCCAAATTCCTCCAGCGGGTCAGTGTAGAGCTTTTTGGCGGCTTTCAAGGCATCGCCCAGCTGCTTGTCCCACTTGTTGACGGCAGCGCGGTCTGCCTTGGCCCCCTTGATGCTCTCGGGCGTGTACACCCGGCCCGTATAGGCCGCCAGAAGCTCGTCAAGGTTCTGCTGGACCTCGTCCTTGTTCCAGTTCATGGCCGGGATGACCGGGCGTTCCACCCGGACAGTCAGTTCATTCGTCATCTTCATCCTCCTGCTCAGACATCTGTTCATTGGTCAGAAAATAGTAGCCCTCCGGCGGTTCCAGCGGCGGTCCATACCGGTCAAGGTCAAGGCTGTACATCTCATTCATTTCCATCACCTCCGTCATAATCCGGCGGCTGGCGGCAGAGCAGCGACGCTTCTTCCATGATATTGCGCAGGGTGGCGCAGATGGTCTGGAAGGTACTTTCCAGATCCTCGCCCACCAGCCGGGAGTAGCTGCCCTTACTGTTGTCCCATGCTGCCTGCATCAGGCTGGCGCAGTAGTTGGCGGTTTCAAAATCGGTCTGCGCGTCGTGGCTGATTTGGGACTGGAGTGCAGCCACCTGTTTTTTCAGGCTGGCATTGTCCTTGGCGAGTTCTGCATTCCGGGCATCGGCAAGGCCCCATGCCTTTTCGGCTGCCCGGCGGTCGATTTCTTCTTCATCGATGACCGCGGTGATGGGCTGATGTTTCAGGGCTTCTTCGGCGGTCTTGGCCCGGGCTTCCGCCTTGCTCTGCATCTTCCACGCTTCCTCCTCCCGGGTTTCAGCGGATGCTACCTGCTCTTTCAGCCCGGCCACATCGGCCTGGGTCGCTTCCAGCTGGCGCTCGGCGGCGTCGGCGCGCTCTTTTTCGGCCTTGAATTGGGCCATGAGGTCCTGATACTCTTTATAAGTAGTGATGTCGCCGGAGAAAACGGCCTGTTTGACCACCTCCGGGGTACTGGGCTTGGCGGCGGCATACAGCAGCTTCATGGGCTGCACGTCCAGAATGGACTTGCCTTCCAGCTGGATGTTGCCGAACTGTTCGGCAACCCTCACCATATTGTCGCCGGTGTCTCTGCTGATTCCGACGGCAGCGCACCACTTGCCCCAGCTGCCGTTGTAGTGGTTGGCCGTTAGATCGTGGGCGTGTTTGGCCGCCATGATGCGGGCCATATTGCCGGTGATAAAGGTCTGAGCATCCTGTAGCAGCAGGGCATTCGTCTGGTCGTCGGCACCGAAGTCAAAGCCGGGTGCGGCGGGCTTGTCCTCCTGCACCGCCGGGGCAATCGTCAATCCGGTCGGTGTCATACCCTCACCTCCGTGCCGGTCAGACGGTCCATCATCTCACGCAACACGTCCTTGCTCATGGGCTGGATGTTGTTACCCTTCCAGCCGTAGCAGAGGATGGGGCCCAGCAGCTGGCGGCCACGGTATGTCCGATTGAACAAGCTGGCGGGCTGGATGGGCCCATCGTACTGGCCCACAAACAGCACCGCCGGGGTGCGGGGCATCACGATCATCTCGCAGGGTGTGCCCAGCCGGTTCTCAATCGCCCACAGGCTGTCGGGCAGGCTGGCGATCCGGGGCTCTTTGCCCGGTTCGGCTAAAATACCTTTCATTGTAAAATCCTTTCTGATGTGATATCATTAAGGGGATGGAGTCGTTCAAGCCATCACCCTTTGGCTCGTCCGTGGTGTCAACACGGGCGGGCCTTTCTGCATTCATGCGCCCCTCCGATGCCGATATTCCGGCTCCTCATTGCGGGCGTGGGTGCGGTCGATACGGCCGTAACGGCAGGGGTGCTGCTCATGCTCTTGAGCCACAAAGCCCAGCCGGAGGAACAGCAGCGCTGCCAGCACCAGACACAGTGCGGTGCCGACCTGACCGGCCGAGATGGGACTGCCCAGCTGGGCACCGCCCTCGATGCCCATGCTGTACAGCAGACCAACGGTACCGCTGGCGGCGGCCAGCCAGTACCAGACAGTGGATTTGATTTTCATGCGGGTTCCTCCTTTTCAAGGTCGGGGAAGAAGTAGGCTCCGACCTGCTCCTGCGGGATGTTCAGCACCCGGCAGATGGTTTTGATCTCATCGGATGTCCAGGGCATTGTGCCCCGCATCCGGCGGCTGAGGGTGGACTGGGCGATTCCGGTGGCCTGAGCAAGTTCGGAATCGAACAGCCCGTAATCCCGGAATCTTGCCCGCAGCCGCCAGAAGGGGCTTTGGTGATAACTGCCCAACGGTGTACTCGGTGTCATGGGGTATCACTCCTTTTTCGGTTCTACCAGATTGCCCGCCGGGGCAGTGCTGCGGTCCACGGCGGGGGTGTTTCCGGCAAAAACGCCGGCCAACGCATCGGTCATGATCTCGTCGAAGCCCGGCAGGCCAAAGGCGACGATCTGCAGCTGGTCGATACGGTTGTCCAGGTTGGCCTGGGATTTGGCTACCAGACTCTCCGCCTGGCGCAGGTTGTCGCACATCCTGCCGTAATCCGCCTTGGCCTGAACGAACCGGGCCTTGGTGTCATCTCGGAGCTTGATAAACTGGTTGCGCAGGTCG
>CAVDVT010000036.1:0-10142 GCA_963612415.1 bacterium
AAGTCTTGAACGCTGAATTTCATTGATAGCAGAAGCAGGGTTTGGGGCAGGCACGCCCCAACAAGAAGCTGTCCCAAAGGGGCGGAAATTTTCAAGAATTGAAAATTTGTGGCCACGGGACGGTTCTTGCTCTCACGTTTTCTCTCACCCAGTTCCAGTGTTTTGAGATTTTTCTTTCTTGAAAGTCTATCGTTCTTTCGTTATAATAGACTTGAAAGAAGGTGGGCACGATGTTTTTGCAATATTATGTAACGGAATCCGCTACCGGAAACCGAACGAACATAGAGATTGAAGCCGCGACAAAAGATGATTTGGAAATCACCAAGAGCGGCTGGCAGACTGTTTAGAATACTGAGTTCATCCTCGACCCGCAGAAAGAAAAGTATGTTGCAAAAACAGAAAATGGCGAAATTGTTGCTTTGGGTGCCTACCGTGTTCGTGAAGGAAGTGTAGTTGTTTATATCGCTTATATTGAAAGTCAGCCGGAGAGCAACCCTACTCTGACAAAGCATAAGAAATATCAGGGAATCGGAAAAGCCATGATTGCATTCGGCATCCAGCTTTCCATTGATGCAAACTGTAACGGCGTGATCATTTTTGAAGCTAAAACGGATGATTTGGAGCAACATTATATTCGAGATTTTGGCGCACGTCCGGTTGCATCGCTTTATCCGGACGGCCCTAAAACCTTTATGATTGCTGACCAAGCGGCAAAAGATATTTTCTCGTCGTATCTTTTCTAGAAGGGAGGAAAACACATGAAAGAGTACACAAACAATATCGACATTGCGTTTTCTCCTATGTCAGATGAAACGATGTCGTGGTTAGACGAACTGCTTACAACTTGCAAGAGATTCAATGTGGATTACTATAATGCTTCCGAAAAAGACCGTGCTTTTGTAGAAGCTGTTGCGCGGAAAAATTATGGGCTTAAACAGGCGTATGCCACAGGGAAACCTGCTTCTACCGTGGAACCGTTCTTTGGAATCCATCGCGCAGGCTGAGCGCTTAAAGGTTCGACTGTCGTTGACAATGCTCCACCAAAGAAAAGCCTCTGACTTCGGTCAGGGGCTTCTTTTTTCGTCTGCCGGGATGCAAAACCCGATTCTTTACGAAAAAGGGTTCGGGCACGTTTTTTGTTTATCGGAGGTTTGCGTTTGCGATAGCAACAAACACCCAGTGGGGTGTTTGAGCAACAGAACGGTCTGCGTTAGCAGATGGAGGGGCCTTGCCCCGACAAGTTCTGCGGAAGGACTACTCGGAACTATAAACGAACAAAGGCAGGGTATCACCGTAGCGGTGGTATCCTGCCTTTTGTACTATATGGTGCGTTTAGGATATCAATCGTAATTATGCTTCCTGTGCAGGGGCAACTTTTGCATAGCCATCCCATGCAAACAGGGCTTCCTTGCTCTCGTCTGCAAGCATTTTGTCGATGTTGCAAAGGTACAGATAATGGTCACCAGACTCCACGGTTTTCTCCAACGTGACCTCAAAGGCAATGCGGCAGTCTTCGGGAATCTGAATATCCGTGCCCTCGATGCTCTGCAACGCAATGGGCATTTCGGCCAGCTTGTCCTTCTTGCCGCCATTGGAACTGCCGTAAGCCATAACAGCCTCCTTCAGACTGATACCGGGAGCAGCAAGAACAGCCTTGCCCGTTCTGCGGATGTTTTCACCGCTGTTGGCTGCTTTGCCCATAGCAAAGGCCAGCATCGGCGGGTTAAAAGACGAGTACATGAAGAAAGACACAGGTGCCATGTTCAGTTTGCCGTCCTCTTTTTTCGTGCAGACCAGAACCAGCGGATCGGGGGAAGTCAGAGCGGTTGCCTGACCGATGTTGATTTCTTTCATAGCAAAGTCTCCTTTCGATTTCAGGCCGAAATCCTTGATTTCTTTCGGTAGTTTTATTATACTAAGCTCATAAAACAAATCAAGTACGCAGATTATTTTAACTAAGTACGAAATACCATACCAAAGGAGCCATTCGATGAGCAATGAAATGTCTTATGCTGACTATGTGGAACTTGTCCATAACGGTATTACAACACAGGCTGGGAATTGTCCTGTGACGCCGCTTCTTGAAATGCTGCAAGGCCGCTGGAAATTTCAAATCATTTATGAATTGTGCATCCAAAGCCCTATCCGTTTTGGAGAACTGAAAAAGGCACTCGGCGGCATTACCAATACAATGCTGACTTCCTCGCTGCGGGAATTGGAGCGAGATGGGCTGGTTGACCGGGTACAGTTCAATGAAATACCACCTCATGTAGAATACTCACTTTCTAAGAAAGGAAAAGATTTACTGCCGGTCTTTTACGAAATGACAAAATGGGGCTTTAAGTATTTGGAGTAAAAGAAGCAGGGTCTGGGACAGGACTCGAACAGGGCGTCTGTATAGAGCTGTTCTTTCGTTGAGCAGTATGGTATACTCGACTCAACAAATCGAAATTTGGAGTGACAATATGGCAGACAAAATACAAAACGCTTATGAAACATCAAAAAATATATATGATGGTGTTCTTACTCAAAGAAATTTTTTCAGCAGGCTGTATATCAAGTTGTTCTGGAGTGGTACGGATGATAATGATATAGCACGAAAAGTTCTGTCCTATATTCCCGATGATTTTTCAGGGGATCTTCTTGATGTTCCGGTTGGAACGGCTGTATTTACGGAACACAAATGGATCTCCCTAAAAAATGCGCAAATCACTTGTCTTGATTATAGCGAGGATATGCTTGAACAAGCCAGAAAAAGGCTTGATGGTCATGCACACATCAAGTGCGTTCAGGGCGATGTGGGAAGGCTGCAAATGGACAACGAATCCTTTCATATTGTCGTCAGCATGAATGGGTTTCACGCATTCCCTGATAAGCAAAGAGCGTTTCATGAAACATGGCGCGTTTTGAAACCGGGTGGTGATTTCATAGGCTGCTTCTATATCAAGGGGAAATCGAAACGAACAGACTGGCTGGTAGAAACCATTCTTGCAAAGAAAGGGTGGTTTTCCCCGCCGTTCCAGACGGAGGAAGAACTGAGAGCTATCCTTCAGAAACTATATAAAGAAACCGATGTCTACGTTGATGGATCGATGGTATATTTTCATTGCGTGAAGTAACACCACGATGATGTATCAGAATCATGAATGCAAATCCCAGTTTGCCGCAATCGTTCCTGGCAGGGTCTGGGGCAGGCACGCCCCAACAAGAAGCATCCCGCCGCAAAGATCCTTAGAAACTTTTACAGAGGAGAACCACCATGCAGACCATCCGCACCGCCACCCTGAATGACCTGGACGCCATTGCCGCTGTGGAAGCGGCCTGCTTCCCTGCTGCTGAGGCCGCCACCCGGGAAGAATTTGCCGACCGGCTGGCCCACTATGCCAGCCATTTCTGGCTGCTGTTTGAGGACGGGAAGCTCGTCTCCTTTGTGGACGGCTTTGTGACCGACGCCCCGGACCTGACCGATGCAATGTACGCCGACGCTTCCCTGCACAGCGAAACCGGCGCATGGCAGATGATCTTTGGGGTGAACACCCTGCCCGCCTGCCGGAAGCAGGGGCTGGCCGGGCAGCTGCTCCGCCGGGCCATCGCCGACGCAAAGGCTCAGGGCCGCAAAGGGCTGGTGCTGACCTGCAAGGACAGGCTCGTGCATTATTATGCCGGCTTCGGCTTTGTCAGCGAGGGCATTTCCGGCTCCACCCATGGCGGGGTGGTCTGGTACCAGATGCGGCTGACCTTCTGATTTTTCGTTTCCAAAACACCAAAGCGCCCCCGCCTGCCGGAACACCGGTGAGCGGGGGCGCTTTTTCTGGGAGGGGAGTTGTATCACTTACACCACTGGGCAAACTCTTCGTCTGTGCATTTAACGTAGTGACTGCCTTCTACATGGTGATTCGTGCCCTTGTTGTAATCGATGCCGGAGGTAGCATAGTCGTAAGTCTCGGCCACGCGGCGCTTTTCCACCACGGGGTTGGGCAGCGGGATGGCCGACAGCAGGCTCCGGGTGTAGGGGTGGATGGGATGCTCAAAGATCTCCTCGGTGGTGCCGGTCTCCAGCAGATGGCCCAGATGCAGCACCCCAATGCGGTCGGAGATGTACTTGACCATGGAAAGGTCGTGGGCAATGAACAGGTAGGCCGTGCCGGTCTCCTGCTGGATGTCCTTCATCAGGTTGACCACCTGAGCCTGAATGGACACATCCAGTGCCGAGATGCACTCATCTGCAATGATGAGCTTGGGGTTCATGATGAGCGCCCGAGCAATGCCCACGCGCTGGCGCTGACCGCCGGAGAACTGATGGGGGTAGCGCTCAGCGTGTTCCGGTGCAAGGCCGACTTTGGCGAGGATCTTCTCCACCTTGTCCCGGCGTTCCTCCTGGGTCTTGTACATATGGTGGATGTCCAGACCCTCACCAATGATGTCCTCCACCTTTTTGCGGGGGTTCAGGGAGGCCATGGGGTCCTGGAAGATCATCTGCATCTGGGTGCGCAGGGTGCTGTTCTGGGTGCGGGAGAGATGCCCGCTGATGTCCTGCCCGTCAAAGGTGATCTTGCCGGCGGTGGGGTCATACAGCCGGATGATGCTCCGGCCAATGGTGGACTTGCCCGAGCCGGACTCGCCCACCAGACCATAGGTCTCGCCGGGGTAAATCTCAAAGCTCACATCGTCCACAGCCTTGACCGTGAAGTTCTTGTTCACTTTGAAATATTGCTTCAGACCCTCTACTTTCAGAAGCGGGGTCGCGCTTTGTGCAGCCATTTATTCCGCCTCCTTGATCTTTTCTGCGTCCGCCTTCATGCGGGCGATCCGCTCCTTCAGCTCCGGCGGCATCTCCACTTTGGGGGCGCGCTCGTCCAGCAGCCAGGTCGCGGCATAGTGGGTATCGCTGATCTTGAACATGGGCGGTTCTTCCTTGTCGTCGATGTACAGCGCATACCGGTTGCGGGGGGCAAAGGCGTCGCCCGGCTTCTCATGCAGCAGGTTGGGCGGAGAACCCGGAATGGTATACAGCCGGTCGTCGGCGGTATCCAGATCGGGCATGGCCGAAAGCAGGCCCCAGGTGTAGGGGTGCTTGGGGTCATAGAAGATCTCATCGATGGTGCCGGTCTCCACGATCTTGCCGGCATACATGACATCCACGTAATCCGCCACTTTGGCCACAACGCCCAGATCATGGGTGATGTAGATGACCGAGATGCCGCGCTCCTTCTGGATGCTGCGGATCAGCTCCAGGATCTTGGCCTGAATGGTCACATCCAGTGCCGTGGTGGGCTCGTCGCAGATGAGCAGGTCCGGGTCGCAGGAAAGCGCAATGGCAATGACCACGCGCTGGCGCATGCCGCCGGACAGCTGGTGGGGATAGTTCTTCATCCGCTTTTCCGCATCGGTGATGCCCACTTCTTCCAGCAGTTCCAGCGCCTTTTTGTAGGCTTCGGCCTTGGGCATCTTGAAGTGCCAGAGCATTCCCTCCATGATCTGCTTGCCAATGGTCATGGTGGGGTCCAGGCTGGTCATGGGATCCTGGAACACCATGGCGATCCGCTTGCCGTTGATGTGGCGGCGGATCCACTTTTTGTCCTTCTGGATCAGGTCCACAGTCTCCGGGCTGCCATCGGCATGGTGGTAGCTGAACTTTATGGAGCCGCTGTTGACCGTGGCGTTCCGGGCAAGGATGCCCATGGCAGCTTTCATGGTAACAGACTTGCCCGAACCGGACTCACCCACCAGCGCTACCGTCTCGCCCTTGTACAGGTCGATGTTCACGCCACGGATGGCATGCACCGGGCCTGCGGTGGTCTTAAAGGTGATATCAAGGTCCCGCACCGACAAGACCTGTTCTTTTTTGTTTTCAGGCATGGGGCGTTCCTCCTTACATTCCCTTCAGCTTGGGGTCCAGTGCTTCGCGCAGACCGTCGGCCACCAGGTTGAAGCTGAGCATCAACAGACTCATGACCACGATGGGCGGGATGATCTGGTACGGATGGGTGGTGAAGCTGTTGTACAGCTCACTGATCAGCGAACCCAGCGAACACTGGGGCACCGGGATGCCCAGACCCACGAACGACAGGAACGCTTCGGTGAAGATGGCGGTGGGGATGCTGAACATGACCTGGGTGATGATGGGTCCGATGATGTTGGGCAGCACTTCCTTGAAGATGATGAAGAAGCTGCCTGCACCCAGCGTGCGGGAGGCCAGAACGAACTCCTGATCCTTCAGCTTGAGCATCTCGGCACGGGCAATGCGGCTCATGCCCACCCACTCGGTGAGCATCAGGGCAAAGATGATGGTGACCATGCCGGGCTGCAGCACCAGAAGCAGCAGCGTCACAATGACCAGCCGGGGGATGCCGTTGGCAATTTCCAGGATGCGCTGCATCACCATATCCACTTTTCCGCCAAAATAGCCCGAGATCAGGCCGTAGCTCATGCCAATGACCATGTCGATGACGGCGGCGGCCACGGCAATGATGAGGGAGACGCGGGCGCCTTCCCAGGTACGGGTCCAGATGTCGCGGCCATACAGGTCGCTGCCGAACCAGTAGTACACGTCCTCCTTGCCCTTTTCCACATAGGCATTGGTGATCTTGGTACCGGTGGTGGTACTCATTTTCTCACTGCCGTCCAGAATGCCAAAGCTCTCAATGCCCGGCACACGGGGGGCAAAGTTTTTCTGGCTCAGATCCTGGCCGGAGTAGGTGTAGCCGTTCATGCCCGGGCCAAACACGGCCAGCAGCACGATGAACAGGATGAGGACAAGACCCAGCACTGCGCTTTTCTTGTTGACAAAGCGGATCAGGGCATCCTTCCAGAAGCTCTGGGCCGCAAAGTTCGTATCTACGGTGATCTCGTCTTCGTTGTGCTTGAGGGTGAAATCTTTTGCGTCGATCATCTCAGTCATCCCCCTTTGCCAGACGGATCCGCGGATCGATGATGCCGTAGAGCAGGTCAACGACCAGCATGATGCCAATGTACATGGCGCTGTAAATAAAGCTCAGACCAATGACCACGTTGTAATCGTTGGACTGGATGGCCGTGACCAGCAGGCTGCCCACGCCCGGGATGGCAAAGATCTTCTCCACCACCAGCGAGCCGGTCATCAGGTCCACGATCAGGGGTGCCAGCACCGTGATGATGGGGATGAGGGCATTGCGCAGGGCGTGGCGGAAGATCAGGGCCGGGCCGGAAATGCCTTTGCTCTCGGCCAGCAGCATATAATCGGAGTCCAGCACCTCGATCATCTCACTGCGGGTAAAACGGGCAATGGACGCCATGGTGAACATGGACAGCGACACACTGGGCAGAACGCTGGAGCCAAAGATATCCTTGGCCGAGAACAGCATCGGGAACCAGCGGAGCTTGAAGCCGAAGGTGTAGCTCAGGGCCAGTGCAAACACATAGGAGGGCACCGACACGCCGATGACCGAGATGATGGTGGCGATGCTGTCAAAAATGGTATCCCGCTTGAGGGCGGCAATGATGCCCAGCACCAGGCCCACCAGAGCGCCCAGCGTCACGGCCATGCCGCCGATCTGGATGGAGATGGGCAGACGGCTCTGGATGAGCTGGGAAATGGGCGTATTCTTGGAGATGTTGTAGCTGACGCCGAAATCGCCGCGCAGCATATTGCCCACATAGCGGAAGAATTGGATGTAGATGGGCTGATCCAGACCATATTTCGCATACAGAGCCGCGCGCATATCGGGTGTCAGCTTTTCATCGTTGAAGGGCGAACCGGGCATCAGCTGCATCAGGATGAACAGCACCAGCAGGATCGCCAGCAGCGTGAACAGCGAGGTCAGAATGCGCTTGAGCGTATATTTTTTCACGTTGGGTCTCCCCCTTTTTCGGGTCATTCCGCCTTTTTTCGCAAGCAACCGTGCGTCAGCGGCGGACAGTTTTCATGCCAAAAAGGCGCACAGTGGCTCTTGCGGGCCACTGTGCGGCCTTGTTCAGCGATTCAGTTGTTTATTCGCTCTTGGTGGTGTTCTTGTACACACGGTTCAGAGCGCAGGGGTGATGCTCCACACCCTTGACGGCGCTGGAGATCATCTCAGCGTTGCACTGGCCGTACAGCGGGAAGATGACGGCCTGCTCCAGCACGATGGCCTCAGCCTCGTACAGAGCTGCCCAGCGGCCCTCGGGATCGGTGCAGAGATCGCCGGTGGTGCATTCCTCAATGATGGCATCGTAGTCCGCGTCGCTCCACAGACCGTAGTTGTTGGAGTTGCCGGTGACCCACATGCCAAGGTAGGTCATGGGATCGGCGTAGTCGGGGCCCCAGCGGGTCAGGCCCAGCTGGAAGGTGCCGTCCTGCATATCCTGCACGCGCTGCTTCTTGGGCTCCACGGTCAGGTTGACGGTCAGGCCCTCCAGCGTGGTCTCCAGCTGCTCCTTGACGACCTGTGCCACCTTCTGGGGTGCATCGTCGGCGTCGACCACCATATCAAAGGTGAAGGAATCCTTGCCCAGCTCCGCCTTGGCAGCCTCGTAGAACTCCTTGGCCTTGTCGGGATCGTATGCGCAGTCATCGGCAAACTTGGTCTGATCGGCGCTGAAGTCGCTGCCATCGGGGCCGGTTGCAAACTGTGCGGGAACTGCGGTGTAAGCGGGGGTGGAGCCATCCTTCAGCACATCGCCGGTAATGGCATCACGATCCAGTGCAAAGGTCATGGCCTTGCGCAGGTTCAGGTTGGCCAGCTCGGGCACAGCGTCCATGTTGGGGCTGATGTACCACAGGTAGCCGGCACCCACGCTGGTGAACTCGGGATCGTCCTTGACCTGATCCACCTGCTCACCGTTCAGCAGGGTCATATCCAGTGCGCCGGTCTGATAGCTCATCAGAGCCTGCTGGCTGTCCTTGATGACCTGATAGCTCAGGCCATCCAGCGCGATCTTATCGGCGTCGTAGTAATCGGGGTTCTTTTCCAGCGTAAAGGCCGTGGCGGCAGGCTGGTAGTCGGTCAGCTTGAAAGCACCGTTGGCCAGCACCGTGTCGGGGCTGGTGCCGAAGGTATCGGCGCAGGTGTTGTAGAAAGCCTCGTTCACGGGGTAGAAGGTGGGGAAGTACATCAGGCTCAGGAAGTAGCTGACAGGAACGTTCAGCTGCACTTCCAGGGTCTTGTCATCCACTGCAGTCACGCCCAGATCGGTGACCGGCTTCTCACCGGCAATGATCTCAGCAGCGTTGACCACCTGACCGATATCCGACAGCATGTAGGAATACTCGGAGGCGGTGGCAGGATCCACTGCACGCTGCCAGCCGAATACGAAGTCAGCTGCGGTAACAGCGTCGCCGTTGGACCACTTGGCATCGCGCAGGTGGAAGGTGTAGGTCTTGCCGTCCTCGCTCAGCTCATAAGTTTCCGCAATGGCCGGAACAGCGGCACCGTCAGCATCCATCTGCATCAGGCCGTCGGTGTAGTCAGCGATGACCTCAAAGGAGGTACCATCGGTTGCGATCTGCGGGTCCAGCGACTGGACCTCGGTCTCCAGCATGATGTTCAGGGTGCCGCCCTGTGCGGTGCCAGCCGCAGCAGAAGAAGCAGAAGAACCGGCTGCAGAAGAAGCAGCCACGGAGCTGGAGGAGCCGCCGCAGGCCGACAGAGCCAGAGCAGCAGTGGTCACACCGGCAGCTGCCAGGAAGCTGCGGCGCGAAATACGACGATCGAATCTCATATATGTTTTCCCCTCTCTTTAATGCTATACACCAGTAAAGTGACGCATTCTGAAAATACACAAGGGCCATCTGCTCCCCCTCTGGAGCTTCGCACACCCTTGTGCTTTGGCCGCATTATAACTCCATTGTCCGCGCTTGAAAAGACTTTTTCTGGAATTTGTCCGCGAAAATGGCCCATTTCTCCCCTTTGTCCAACACATTGCCGAAAACAAGAACTAAATTTTGTATAGTTTTTCGCCAGTATTGTTCTTCATATAAATACAGTTTCAGCGTTAAAAGTATTACCTGTATTTTTACGGCGTACGATAAATTTCATTCACTTCATTTTGTAAAGAAATGAGTCTTTCTCATGTAAAAAAGAACCGCCGCACAGTTTGTCTGTACAGCGGTTCTTTTGAAGTTCCGGATCTTACTTCGCGTACTCGATGGCGCGGCTCTCGCGGATGACGTTGACCTTGATCTG
>CAVDVT010000037.1:0-9849 GCA_963612415.1 bacterium
CCGCAACACACAGCTGAACTGAGAAAAGCGCCCCTTCGGGGGCGCTTTTCTCAGTTTTTTCCAATATCTTTCGTCCCGGAAAAGGGAATTTTGTACTTGGATACAACAATGACAAAATCGTCCTGCGGTTCGCAAAAAATTCCTGTTTCGCAAAATTTAACGTTTTGTTACAATAAATTCACAGAAACGGAAAAAAGAGAAAGCGAGGATGAATCCATGAACAGAAGAACCTTCCTGTCCCTGATGGGTGCAGCCGCTGTTGGCAGCAGCGTGCTGCTGACGGGCTGCGGCAAGGGCGAGGACAAGGATGACCGCAAGATCATCCGCATTGGTCATGTCCAGTCGGCCACCCACCCGGACCATCTGGGCCTTGAGGCATTTGCCGCGCACATTGAGGAAAAGCTGGGCGACAAGTACCGCGTTGAGGTGTACCCCAGCGAGCTGCTGGGCAGCCAGACCGAAATGGTGCAGCTGACCCAGACCGGCGCCATCGACTTTGTGGTGGCTTCCACGGCCATTATGGAGACCTTCAGCAGCCAGTACCAGATCTTCAACCTGCCTTACCTGTTCTCCAGTGTGGACGCTTACCACGACGCCATGGAGGATCACGAGGTCACGGACCCCATCTTCCTGACCACCTCCAAGGCTGGTCTGGAGACGGTGGCATGGCTGGATGCAGGCACCCGCAACTTCTACACGGTCAAGACCCCCATCAACCAGCCCAGCGACCTGAAGGGCCTGAAGATCCGTGTGCAGCAGTCGCCCACCAACGTGGAGATGATGCGTCTGCTGGGCGGCACGGCTACCCCCATGGGCTTTGGCGATGTGTACACCGCTCTGCAGGCCGGCATTCTGGACGGCGCAGAGAACAATGAGCTGGCCCTGACCGACAACGGCCACGGCGATATCTGCAAGTATTACTCCTATGATATGCACCAGATGGTCCCCGACCTGCTGGTTGCCAACTATGAGTTCCTGCAGGACCTGTCCGATGAGGAGCGCGCCATCTTTGACGAGGGCTTCCAGATCGTCAAGGACACCGAGCGCGCCGCATGGGAAGACGCGGTTGCCGCCGCCAAGGACAAGGCCGAGAACGAGCAGCACGTCAACTTCCTGTACCCGGACACCGCTCCGTTCCAGCAGGCCATGGCCCCGCTGCACACCTCTGTGCTGGCTGCCAACCCTGAGCTGCAGCCCGTTTACGACCGCATTCAGGAACACAATGCGGAATACACCGCCTGAGGAGGAGCGCCATTATGCAGAAGATTCGCAACGTCTTAAATAAGATCCTGGATGTTCTGGCAGGCGGCAGCATGGCTGTTATGGTCATTCTGACCACCTATCAGGTCATCACCCGCTATGTGTTCAAGGCTCCCTCCACCTGGTCGGAGGAGCTGGTGGGCTACCTGTTCGGCTGGTCCACCCTGTTTGGCGCCACCATTGTTTCCGGTGAGCGCGGCCACATGAACATCCCCATCATCATCGACCGCTTCAACCCCACCCTGCGCAAGGCGTTCCATATTTTTGCTGAGGTCATCGCCTTCCTGTTCTCCGCTGCCATTCTGGTGTTCGGCGGCATTCAGGTCTCCCGCCTTGCCATGGGCCAGCAGACATCTTCCCTGGGCGTGGCCGTGGGCGTTTTCTACTGGGTCATGCCTCTGTGCGGCGTGGTCATCCTGCTGTACTCCGCAATGAACATCATCGGCATTGCCAATGGCAGCATCTCGCTGGATGCCTCTGACGAGGCCACCGAGGCGCTTGCCAAGGTGGAAGCCGAAAAAGCTGCTGCAAATGCAAAGAAGGAGGGCTAAACCGTGGCTATTCAATCGTTACTGGTCATTCTGGCAGTGCTGCTGGTGCTGCTGTTCCTGGGTGTGCCCATTTCCTACTCCATCGCAATTTCTTCCCTGACGGCCATCCTTTCCACCATTGATCTGAACGTTGCCGTGCTGACCGCTGCCCAGCGCACCTTTGTGGGCATGAGCAAGTTCAGCCTGACCGCCATCCCTTTCTTCATTCTGGCTGGCAACATCATGAACCAGGGCGGCATCGCCAAGCGTCTGGTGGACTTCGTCATGGCCATCCTGGGCAAGCTGCCCGGCGCTCTGCTCATCACCAACATCGGCACCAACGCTTTGTTCGGCGCCATCTCCGGTTCCGCTTCCGCCGCCGCTGCTGCTGTTGGTTCCATGATCCGCGACGGTGCCGAGGAGCAGGGCTATGACCCCGCTGTCACCGCCGCCACCAATGCGGCTTCTTCCTGCTCCGGCCTGCTGATCCCCCCGTCCAACGCACTGATCACCTACTCTCTGGCTTCCGGCGGCACCTCCGTGGCGGCCCTGTTCATGGCCGGTTATGTGCCCGGCATCATCTGGGCGCTGGCCTGCGCCGTGGTGGGTATCATTCTTGCAAAGAAGCTGGGCTATAAGGGCACTCCCGGCAAGTTCGACTGGAAGAACCTGGGCGTCTGCACCCTGCGCGCCCTGCCCAGCCTGACCCTGATCATCGTCGTCATTGGCGGCATCGTGGGCGGCGTCTTCTCCGCTACCGAGGGTTCTGCCATCGCCGTTGTCTATGCACTGGTGCTGGCTTTCTGCTACCGCTCCATTGATCTGAAGGGCCTGTGGAAGATCATCGTGGACTCCGCCAAGATGTCCGGCATGGTCGTGTTCCTGGTGGGTGTGTCCAACATTCTGGGCTGGGTCATGGCCTTCCTGCAGATCCCTGATGCCGTTGCCGCCGCTCTGCTGAGCATCACCAGCAACAAGTACGTCATCCTGCTCATCATGAACTTCATCCTGCTGGTGTCCGGCACCTTCATGGACGTTACCCCTGCCATCCTGATCTTCACCCCGCTGTTCCTGCCCATCTGCCAGAGCTTTGGCATGAGTACCATCCACTTTGGTATGATCCTGGTGTACAACCTGTGCATCGGCAACATCACACCCCCTGTTGGCAACGCCCTGTTCGTGGGCGTCAAGGTGGGCCGTACCAGTCTGGAAAAGATCATGCCCTATATGCTCATGTACTACGTGGCCATCATCGGCGGCCTGCTGCTGGTGACCTATGTGCCCACCGTGTCCATGTTCCTGCCCCAGCTCACGGGTCTGGCTTAAAGAACCATCCAACTCTCCTAATAAATGCGAAAAGCGCTGCCTCCCTCTGCAAAGGGAAGCAGCGCTTTTTGCGGTTCTGAGATGCGGTTTCAGGAGTTGGCGTGGCTGTCCCACCCGCTGGACTTGACCACCTCGCCATCGGTGGTACACCAGAGGGCTTCCACCCCGTCCAGAGACTCCACGATCTTCTGGCCTTCTTCCAGCGGCATACAGAACAGGCCGGTGGTCAGGCAGTCGGCCACACCGGAGTCCGGGGCCAGAACGCTCACGCCGTCAAAATAGGCGGCGGGCCAGAGGGTGGCCGGGTCGATGAGGTGATGGTAGCGCACTCCGTCTACCACGTAGTAGCGTTGGTAGTCACCGCTGGTCACAAGGGAGAGGTCACTCATCCGGACGGCGGCCACGGTGGAAGTGCTGGCGGTGTAGACCTCAGAGGAGTCCCAGGGGTTCTCCACGCCGCCGACCCACTGGCTGCCGTCGGGTTTGGTGCCAATGGCCCGCAGGTTGCCGCCCACGCTGATCAGGGCGCTGGTCAGGCCCCGTGTCTCGGCGGCCTGGGCCACCTGCTCCACGGCGTAGCCTTTGCCCACGCTGCCCACATCCAGCGACATCTCCGGGTCGGCCAGATAGACGGTCTTTGCGTTCTCATCGATGATGAGGTTTTCGATATCACAGTGCTGGGCAGCTTCGTCCAGTTCCTCCGGAGCGGGAAGCTGGTTGTTGCTGTCGTCCTCGTCGGCAAGGGCGGCTTCGCGGTAGTTGTGCCAGATGTTCAGCACCCGGCCCATGGCAATGTTCAGCTTGCCGTTGGTGGTGTCGTACATGGTGCGGGCCAGTTCCAGCATGTCCAGGATTTTATCGTCCACGGCCACGGGGGCAGTGCCCGCATTGTCGTTGATGGTCTTGATGTTCACCACACCGTCGTAATCGTTGTAGATATCGTACAGCTGGTTGTACTCCACCAGATCGGCGTGCAGGGCGTCCATCTGGGCGTTGAAGTCTGCTTCGCTGTCGCAGTAGGCAATGACCTGCGTCACTGTGTCGAAGACATCGTAAAAGATGGTGGAATAGCGCTGGGGGCCCTCCGCGGCGCTGGAAGCCGGGCCGGAAGAAGCAGTGCAGCCCGCCAGCAGAGAAAGGCTCAGGGCAGCGGCCAGCAGGCCGGAAAGGATGCGTCGGAATCTCATGAGTTGGCCGTCTCCTTTGCGGCGGTAAAGGCGGCGTGTTCCTCCTGCAGGTGGGCCAGCAGGTCACCGAACACCCAGTTCTTGTTGGTGGGGGTCACAATGGCCTTGAGGGGGATGTTCACCTGTGCCTGCTTCATCAGGTCCAGCAGGGTGTCCACATCTTTGTCCTTGAAGTTGGCCAGCACCAGCGCGGCGGGGTAGGCACCCGGTTCCAGCACCAGCGTGCGGGAAGCCTTGGTCTCCACCTCGCCCAGCAGCTGAGCCACCGTTTTTCCGGCGTCGGCGGGGGAGACGGGCAGAAGCTTCATGCCAAAGGCGGGGGCCATGCCCTCCAGGATGCCCCGGTCGGCGGCAGAAAGGTTCCAGCCCAGCGCCAGCGGAATGCCGGCGTTCTGGTTGCGTGCAATATGAGCTTTCATGGAAATACCTCTTTCTGAAGTGAAATTCAAAATATATTATAGTATAGCATAGTTCTCTGCAAAAGAAAACGGCCCGCTCCATCATGCGCCTGCAATGACGGAACGGGCCGCTCCTGTTTTAGTTCATCTTTTTGCCAAAGAACTCCACTTCCTTGCCGATGAACTGCATCAGCTCATCGAACTGGTCGGGGGTCAGGCTCTGGGCACCATCGCACTTGGCTTTGGCGGGGTTGTTGTGGACTTCGATCATCAGGCCGTCGGCCCCGGCGGCAACGGCAGCCTTTGCCAGCTGAGGCACCATCCATGCGTGGCCGCAGGCGTGGCTGGGGTCCACAACCACGGGCAGGTGGGTCATTTTGTGGAGCATGACCACGCCGGCCAGATCCAGCGTGTTGCGCATGCTGGTCTCAAAGGTGCGGATGCCGCGCTCACAGAGGATGACGTTCTCGTTGCCCTCGGCCATGATGTACTCGGCGCTCATCACAAACTCCTCCAGCGTGTTGGCAAGGCCCCGCTTGAGCAGCACGGGCTTTTTCTGGCGGCCAACGGCCTTGAGCAGCTCAAAGTTCTGCATATTGCGGGCGCCCACCTGGATCAGGTCCACGTTCTCAAACAAAGGCAGATGCTCGGTGTTCATGATCTCGGTCACGATGGGGGCGCCGGTGGCACGGCGGGCCAGTTTGAGCAGGTCCAGGCCCTCGCTGCGCATGCCCTGGAAAGAGTAGGGAGAGGTGCGGGGCTTGAAGGCACCGCCCCGCAGCAGGGAGGCGCCGGCGGCCTTGACGCGCTGGGCGCAGTAGGTGATCTGCTCCTCGCTCTCAATGCTGCAGGGGCCTGCGATCACGGCAAAGTTTCCGCCGCCGATCTTCACCCCATTCACATCGATCACGCTGTCGTCGGGGTGGAATTTGCGGTTGGCCTTTTTGTAGGGCTCCGATACGCGGCGGCAGGTCTCCACCACGGGGTTTGCCAGCACCCAGCTCTCCGCAATGGCCTTGGTGTCACCGATCAGGCCCAGGATGTGGGTGTCGCTGCCCTTGGAGTCGTTGATCTGCAGGCCCATATCCTGCAGTTCGTGGCAGAACTCACGCACCTGTACGTCGGGGGCGTCCTGTTTGAGTACGATGATCATAATTGCTGTCTCCTTTGCCTTCTCATTTCCAAACGGCACCGGAGACCGGCTCCATTGCCGCAATTTGCTTTCCTGAACTTCAGTTTCCTGAAGCATGGGCTTATCATATCACTTCAGGGAACTGAAGTCAAGGGGGTTTTGATATTTTTTTGAGAAAGTGGTAGAATGAAGACAAACCCTCTCCGTCATTGCTTGCGCAATGCCACCTCTCCCAAAGGGAGAGGCAACGCATGTCCAAGGTTCAGGCGGCCTGAGAGGGTGAGGATGCTTATAAGGAGCGATAACAATGGGAAAAGAAGCAAAAACGAATGCCATGCGCATTCTGGAGCGGGCAAAGGTGCCCTATACAGCCCACGAATATCCCCATGAGGAGGGCGTAGCGGTGGCCGGTGTGGATGTGGCAGGCAGCATGGGCGAAGACCCGGCCTGCGTGTACAAAACGCTGGTGACCCAGGGGGCCAGCCGGAATTATTTTGTCTTCGTCATTCCGGTGGCGGCGGAGCTGGACCTGAAGGCCGCGGCCCGCAGCGTGGGCGAAAAGAGCGTTGCCATGATCCATGTGGCCGATATCAATAAGGTCACCGGCTATGTGCGGGGCGGCTGCAGCCCGGTGGGCATGAAAAAGCAGTATGTCACCGTGTTTGACGAGAGCGTACTGGCACAGGAAAAGGTCTATGTTTCCGGCGGCCGCATCGGCACCCAGGTGTGCTGCGCCCCCGCTGACCTCATCCGGGCCGCAAAGGCGACGACGGCTCATATCATCTTCTGATGATATGAGCCTGCCAAGGGCTCCCCTATCAGGGAAGCTGGCGCGAAGCGCCTGAGAGGTTTAATTTATTATACTTTCCAAATAAGTCATACTTAAAAAGAAAAACAGTGTCGAAACTGCACAAAACTTTTGAAAGTTTTTTGACGCGCGGAGAACACAAGGGAGAATTTGCCCAAAGGGACTTTGCAAAGCGGATTTTTTGCCGTAAACTGTATCTATCAGAAGGACGATGCGCCCTGCGGGGCGGTGTTCTTTGGGATAAAAATCGGATCTTGAGAGAAGTTCGGAGGAATACGGGATGCTGAACAGACTGCTGGTTGCCATGCACGGTCAGTGCAAGGGAAATGGTCAGGGGCATCGTGCAGCTTCGGGCAAGACCGGTTTGCTGATTCAACGGGCGCAAAAGGCCGTGGTACAGGGGTACCACAGCCTTTTTTGTTTTTGCGGCCTTTGCAGTTGAGAAAGAGAGGTTCGGAAAATGATTCGTAAAGTTGCTGTGATCATGGGTTCGGATAGTGACTGGCCGGTGGTAAAAGGGGCCTGCGCCCAGCTCAAGGCGCTGGAGATCCCCTTTGAGGCCCACATCCTTTCGGCCCACCGCACCCCCGCCGAGGCCGCAGCGTTTGCCAAAAACGCACGGGCCAATGGCTTTGGCGTGATCCTGTGTGCCGCAGGCATGGCGGCCCATCTGGCCGGTGCCTTTGCCGCCAACACCACCCTGCCGGTGATCGGTATCCCGATGAAGGGCGGCGCCATGGACGGCCTGGATGCCCTGCTGGCCACGGTGCAGATGCCCAGCGGCATCCCGGTGGCCACGGTAGCCCTGAACGGTGCCAAGAACGCCGCATGGCTGGCTGCGGAGATCCTTGCCCTGAGCGACGATGCTCTGGCTGCAAAGCTGGAAGCCGAGCGGGTGAACATGGCTGCTCAGATCGCAGCCAAAGAGGAAAAACTCCAGAAAGAGATCGAGGAACTGTAATGTCTGATTTTGCATATCCGCTGCATGAGGAATGCGGCGTTTTCGGCATCTATGACCGGGCGGGCACGGAGGATGTGGCCGCTGCTGCCTACTCCGCCCTGTATGCGCTGCAGCACCGCGGGCAGGAGAGCTGCGGCATCGCGGTCAACGACGACGGCGTGATCCATGGCCACCGCGACCTTGGCCTTGTGAACGAGGTGTTCACCCCGGCGGTGCTGGGCAGTCTGGCTGCGCCCAGTGCCCACATGGCCACCGGCCATGTCCGCTATGCCACCGCCGGCAGCCGGGTGCGGGCCAATGCCCAGCCCATGATCGTGCGGCATGGCCGGGGCACCATGGCCCTGTGCCACAACGGCAACCTGACCAATGCGCTGGAACTCCGCCGCCAGCTGGAAAATGAGGGTGCCATCTTCCATGGCTCCTCCGATACCGAGGTCATCTGCTACCTCATCACCCGCAACCGGCTGCGGATGGGCAGCATCGAGATCGCCATCAGCAAGACGATGGACGTACTGGAAGGCGCGTACAGTCTGGTGGTCATGTCGGCCACCAAGCTCATTGCGGTGCGCGACCCCCGCGGCTACCGGCCCCTGTGCATCGGCACCCTGCCCGGCGGCGGCTACGTCTTTGCCAGCGAGAGCTGTGCCCTGGACGCCGTGGGCGCCACCCTGCTGCGGGACGTGGAGCCCGGCGAGATCGTGATCGCCGACACCCGCACCGGGGAGCTGCGGAGCATGAAAGACCACTGCGGCCGCCCCGACAGCCAGATGTGCGTGTTTGAGTTCATCTACTTCTCCCGTCCGGACAGCATCATCGAGGGCAGCTCGGTGCATGAGGCCCGCAAGCAGGCAGGCCGGTTCCTGGCGCAGGAACACCCTGTGGAAGCCGATGTGGTCATTGGTGTGCCGGACTCTGGTCTGGATGCAGCTCTGGGCTACTCGCAGGAGAGCGGCATCCCCTACGGCATTGGCTTCATCAAGAACAAATACATTGGCCGCACCTTCATTCAGGGCAGCCAGAAGCAACGCGAAAACAGTGTGCGCATCAAGCTGAACGTGGTGTCCAGCACCGTCAAAGGCAAACGTGTGGTGCTGGTGGATGACTCCATCGTCCGCGGCACCACCTCTGCCCGCATCATCAAGCTGCTGCGGGACGCCGGAGCCAAGGAAGTCCACTTCCGGGTCTCGGCACCGCCGTTCAAGTATCCCTGCTATTTTGGCACCGATATCCCGGATCAGAAACTGCTGGTGGCCACCGGCCGCAACGTGGAACAGATCAACGAGATCATCGGGGCCGACACGCTGGGCTATCTTTCCACCGAACATGTGGTCAAACTTGCACAGAATGCCAAGTGCGGCTTCTGCACCGCCTGCTTCACCGGCCAGTATGCCGTGAAGCCGGACGAGGTGCTTTCCACCGATATTCATGAACGCCACCTGAACGACCGTCCCAAGGACGAAAAAAAGTTAGGAGAGTAAGAACATGGAAAAGAGCTATTCTGAAAGCTACGCTGCCGCCGGTGTGGATATCACCGCAGGCTACCGCTCCGTTGAGCTGATGAAGCAGTACGTTGCCCGTACCATGAACGAGCATTGCATCGGAGGGCTGGGCGGCTTTGGCGGCCTGTTTGAGCTGGACTGCACCGGTTACAAGCACCCTGTCCTGATCTCCGGCACCGACGGCGTGGGCACCAAGCTGAAGATCGCCATGATCATGGACAAGCACGATACCATTGGCATCGACTGTGTGGCCATGTGCGTCAACGATGTCATCTGCGCCGGTGCAAAGCCGTTGGTGTTCCTGGACTACATCGCCTGCGGCCGCAACATCCCCGAGAAGATCGCCGAGATCGTCAAGGGCGTGGCCGAGGGCTGCGTGCAGGCCGACTGCTCCCTGGTGGGCGGCGAGACGGCAGAACACCCGGGCATGATGCTGGAGGATGAATACGATCTGGCCGGTTTCACCGTGGGCGTTGTGGACAAGGAGAAGATCCTGAACAACGACACCATGAAGCCCGGCGATGTCATCATCGCCCTGCCTTCCACCGGCGTCCACTCCAACGGATTCTCGCTGGTGCGCAAGATCTTTGACATCGACGGCGACCCTGCCGTGCTGAAGACCGCCCCCGCTGAACTGGGCGGCAAGACCCTGGGCGAGGCCCTGCTGGCTCCCACCAAGATCTATGTCAAGCCTGTGCTGAAGGTGCTGGAGGAAGTGGATGTCAAGGGCATCTCCCACATCACCGGC
>CAVDVT010000038.1:0-9708 GCA_963612415.1 bacterium
GCCCAGCTGAGCGCGGCCGAGGCGCAGAAGGCGCAGAAGGACGCCCAGGCGGCCATTGAGTCGGACGAAATGAACTACGAGGCCGTGAAAAAGCAGATCCAGAAGCTGATCGCCGAGGCCGCTGCGGCCAAGCCCCAGCTGAGCTTTACCGGCTTCATCTGCCCGCTCAAGAGCTATACCCGCATTTCCAGTGAGTACGGCTGGCGCAAGAACCCGGTGACGGGTGTCAACAAGCTCCACGCCGGCACCGACTTTGCCGCCCCCGCCGGCACCCCCATCTATGCAGCTGCCAGCGGCTATGTGCAGGTGGCAGGCTGGTCCAGCGGTGGCTACGGCAACTATGTCATCATCTACCACGGCAAGATGTCGGATGGCAACCAGTACAGCACCCTGTACGGCCATATGCGGTCGGTGGCTACCTCTGCGGGCAAGTATGTCCAGCAGGGCGAACTCATCGGCTACGTGGGCAGCACGGGCAACTCTACCGGCAACCATCTCCATCTGGAAGTCTGGAAGGGCGGCTCCAAGGCTAATGCCGTCAATCCCCGCAGTTATATCCCAATGAGATGATCCTTATTGTATCAAAGGAGGCCGTTCAAGGCATATGAAGGAAGATAAACGCAAGCGCCTGCTGCGCATGGGCTGTCTGCTGCTGGCAGGAATTTTTGCACTTTCCCTGTTGGGCAGTGTGATCATGATGCTGCTGGTCTGACAGAGGAGGGAACCGGATGAATCGTAAAATTTCAGTCGGCATGGCGGTAAGCATCGTCATTCTGGCGATGACCGTGACCTTTTCCATCACCATGCTGGTGGCGATGCGGCTGTTTGACAGCACGGTCTCCAGCGTAAAGGAAAAGGAAAGCATGTACAATAAGATCGCTGAGGTGGACCGCTATGTGCGCAGCAGCGATTATTACCCTATTGACGAGACCACCCTGTATGACCGTCTGACCGCAGGCTATCTGCTGGGCACCGGCGATAAGTACGCCCGCTATTACAGCGCTTCGGCCTATACGGATCTGATGAATGCCCAGAACGGCACTCTGATCGGCATTGGTGTGGAGCTGGCTGTGGATCAGTCGGGCTATGCCAAGGTCACCAAGGTCTACGACGAATCGCCCGCCAAGGAAGCAGGCATCTCCACCGGCTGCTACATCACCGCCGTGGACGGCACCGATGTCAAGAGCCTGAGCGGCGTGGATGCCATCCAGACCCGCCTGCGGGGCGAGAGCGGCACTACGGTCAATGTGACCTGGCTGGACAGCGAAGCCGCTGAGCATACCGCAGACCTGACCCACTCCGGTTACAGCTCCACCACCGTGGACTACCAGCTGCTGCAGGGCAATGTGGGCTACATCAAGATCCGCCAGTTCGACTCCACTACCCCCAGTGAGCTGGACTACGCCATCCGCAGCCTGCGCGCCAATGGTGCGGGCAGCCTGGTCTTTGACCTGCGCGACAACGGCGGCGGCCTGTTGGACGATGCCATCCAGTGCATCGATCTGGTGGCCCCGGAAGGCACCCTGGCCTATGCTGAGGACAAGAACGGCAGCCGCACCCTGCTGGGCAGCAGCACGGCAGATTCTCAGGTGGATCTGCCGCTGGTCTGCCTGGTCAACGGTAACACGGCCAGCGCGGCAGAGCTGTTCGCCAGCAGCCTGCGCACCCTGAACGGCGCCCGCCTGGTGGGTACCACCACCATGGGTAAGGGGACCATCCAGAGCAGCCCCCAGCGCCTTTCCGATGGCAGCGCTGTGGTGGTCACGGTGGCAAAACTGATCTGCGGCGACGGCAGCTGTTTTGACGGCACCGGTCTGACCGTGGATGTGGAGCGCCCCCTGACTGCCGACGAGCAGACCGCCTACTATGATTACACGGTGGAAAACGACCCGCAGATCCAGCGCGCTGTCAGTACGGCCCAGCAGATGAGCGGTGCCACTACCGTTGGCGGCGTCAACGAGGCCGCTTCCAGCGAAACTGCCTCCAGTGAAGCTGCCTCCAGTGAAGCCGCTGCTGAGAGCGCAGCTTCCGATGCAGCAGCGGCAGACAGCGCCCCCGCAGAAAGTACCGCTTCCTCTGCTGAATAAGAACCTCTCAGTCGCCTGCGGCGACAGCTCTCCTAGTAGGGGAGCCAAGTTCGCGCTGCTGCTTTCTTGCCTCTCCTACACGAAAGGATCATCTATGCCAGAACTCACCGACCTGTCTTACGTCCGCAGCCTTTGCGAAAAATATGATTTTGCCCTGTCGAAAGGCTTTGGGCAGAACTTTATCATCAACCCCGGCCTGCCGCCCAAGATCGTGGATGCCAGCGGCGTGGATAAGCGCTACGGCGTGATCGAGATCGGCCCCGGCATTGGTGTGCTGACCCGGGAGCTGGCCAAAAGAGCCGCAAAAGTGGTATCCATTGAGGTGGACGAGCGCCTGCCGCCCCTGCTGGCAGAGACGATGGCCGGCGTGGAGAACTTCAAGCTGGTTTTGCAGGATGTGCTGAAGGTGGATCTGCGTGCCCTGATCGAGCAGGAGTTCCCCGGGATGCCGGTGGCCGTGTGCGCCAACCTGCCCTATTACATCACCAGCCCCATCGTCATGAAGCTGCTGGGGGACCGCCTGCCCATTGAGAGCCTGACCGTAATGGTACAGAAGGAAGCCGCCGACCGTCTGGCTGCGGCTCCCGGTACCCGGGCTTCCAGCGCCATCAGCTGCGCTGTGAGCTACTACGCCACCTCCAAAATGATGTTCACCGCTGCGCCGGGCAGCTTTTACCCGGCCCCCAAGGTGACCAGCGCCGTGGTGCGCATGGACATCCGCCCCACCCCTGCCGTGCAGGTGGAGGACGAGGAGGGCTACTTTGCCCTTGTCCGCGCCGCCTTTGGCCAGCGCCGCAAAACTGCAGCCAATGCCATTGCCAGCGGCCTTGGCTGCCCCAAAGAGCGCGTCATTGCCGCCATTGAAGCCGCAGGCTTCGATGCCCGCATCCGCCCCGAGGCCCTGACTCTGGAGGATTTTGCAAAGATCCAGGTGGAAATGAAGAAGTAAAAGTTGACCGGAATATCTGAACCCTGAAAATCAAGCCTTGCCAAATCAGCCCACTGGTGGTATACTATCTAGGTAGCATACGCTAGTGTGGCGCAATGGCAGCGCAACTGATTTGTAATCAGTGGGTTGCAGGTTCAACTCCTGTCACTAGCTCCAAAAAATCCTACGGTATACCGCAGAACTGCGGCGTGTATCGTGGGATTTTTGTCTTAATGCGCGTTGTGAGATATTGAGGGTGGACTCATGGATGAGCTTTATAGTCAGCTGGCCGCACTGGCCCGCCGGTATGGTGCAAAGCGGCTCGTGCTGTTTGGTTCCCGTGCCAGAGGGGACAACCGATATAATAGTGATATAGATCTGGCTGTGTACGGAATGCCGGAGAGCAGCAGGGCGGAGTTCTGGATGAGCTGTGAGGAGCTGCCGACACTGCTCAAATTTGATATTGTGCATATCAAGGATGGGATGGACCCGGCTTTTTTGAACAACATACAAAGGGACGGTGTTGAACTGATGGACAAGCTGCACGAAAAATACAGCCGCCTTACGGATGCGGTCAAACGCCTGCGGGAAGCACTGGAGGACTATAAAAAGTATCCGTTGGATTCTGTGCGGGACGGGACCATTCAGCGGTTTGAGTTCTGTACGGAACTGGCCTGGAAAACCATGCGGGAGTATCTGCTGGATCAGGGATTTTCTGACATCAACAGCCCGAAAGCGGTGATCAAACAGGCGTTTGCGTTTGGCATGATCCGGGATCAGCAAGCGTGGATCGACCTTCTGAATGACCGGAATCTGACCTCCCACGTCTACGAAGAAGAAACTGCAAAAGTGATCTTTGAACGGATTGAAACCAGGCATCTTTCCCTGTTTGATGAGGTGCTTGCTTATATGAAGGATGAATAAACATTCCATGAAGCGGCGTACATTCTTAGCCCTAGGTGCGGCGGGCGCGGCGGCCTGTCTGACCGGATGCACAGGCCGCACCAAAGAAGCGGTGACGCCTGATTACGTGCTGACCTACGCCGACAACCAGCCTGCGGGCTACCCTACCACCCAGGGGGCCCAGCGCTTTGCGGAGCTGGTGGAACAGCAGACCGGGGGCAAGGTCATCGTGCAGGTCAAGGATGACGGCGAATACGGCACAGAGGAGGAAGTCTGGCGGCAGGTGCAGATGGGCGGCATTGATTTTGCCCGTCTGTCCCTTTCCATCCTGACGGACGATCTGCCGGGCCTGAACGTGCTGATGCTGCCCTGCCTGTACCGCGATGCAGCCCAGATGTGGCGGGTGCTGGACGGTGCGCTGGGAGAGCAGTTTCTGGCCGGGCTGGACGGCAGCGGTGCGGTGGGCCTGAGCTGGTATGATGCTGGCGCCCGCAGTTTCTACGCCGTGCAGCCCATCCGGGCGCTGGAAGACCTGCAGGGTAAAACGGTCCGGGTGCAGGATGCGCCCATCATCCGGGATATGGTGGCCCTGCTGGGGGCCCAGCCGGTGACCTTTGCGTACAGCGACGTTCTGGCGGCCTTTGAGACCGGCCAGATCGACGCGGCCGAGAACAACCTGCCCGCCTATCAGGTGATGGATCATTACAAGGCGGCACCCTATTACACGCTGGATGAACACAGCCGCATCCCGGAGGTGCAGCTTGCCAGTGCCCGCACCTGGGAGGCCCTGCCTGCAGAGTACCGGGAAACGATCGCAGAATGCGCCCGGGAGTCCGCTCTGTATGAGCGGGAGCTGTGGACCCGGATGGAGGAACAGGCCCGCCAGACCGTGCAGGCGGCAGGCTGTGAACTGATCGAACTGCCGGAGGAAGAACAGGAGACGTTCCGCACCCTGGTCCAGCCGCTGTATCAGAAATACTGTGGGGAGTATCTGGACCTTGTGGAAAAGATCCGCCAGGCATGAAAAAAGCCCGCTGAGCAACGCGCTCAGTGGGCTTTTTTTATGTAGGATTCAGAAATTAGCGGGCGTCACGGTTTGCTTCGTACTCGTCCATGGAGATGTAGTGGTCGAGGACGTGGATGCCCTTCAAGCGCTTGTTGGAGAAGCCGGTGGAAGCGTACTGGCCCTCCCAGTAGTTCAGGCGGGTAGCCAGGTAAGCCGGCACGCTCATGCCGCGGGGGATGACCAGTGCGTTGGTGATCAGCAGGGCCTCGGCGTCCGCAAAAGCCTTGTAGCGGGCATCGATGTCGTCGGTGATCTGCTTGGCGGCCTCAATGGCGTTCATGTAGCTCATAATGGCATCAGCAGTCTCGCCGGTGATGAAGCCGTCCTCCACGCCGGTGCGCAGATAAGCGTAGCGCATGCCGCGGCTGTTTTCTTCCTGATAGAACGGGTCGGTTTCGGTCTCGGGGTCAGAGTAGTCAGCGCCCCAGTTGCAGAGCAGGAACTCGAACTTGCCGTTGCGGCGGACTGCAGACAGGAAGCTGTCGGCGGGGCCTTCGGTGATGACGATATCAATGAAGTCGGTGCCGTCGTTCAGCACGCCTTCCAGCTGCTGCTTGAGGACCTGGCACTGCTTGTCCCAGTCGGTGGAGGAGGGGTTGTAGGGCAGCTGAACCTTGATGGGGAAGGTGACGCCCTGAGCTGTCAGCTCCTCAATGGCAGCGTCACGGTATTCCTTGGCCTTGGCCTCGTCAAAGAACTCGGTCAGGTCGGCCAGAGCGCCGCACTTGGTGTAGTCCACACCGTCGGTGGTGGCGCAGAAGTTCGGGGGCGTAATGGTGTTCAGCTTGTAGCCGTCGTAGCCCATGGGAGCGCTGACAGCCAGCGTGACGGCGTTGTTGATGCCGTACAGGAAGGCGCGGCGGAAGTTGGTGTTGTTGATGGCCTTGGCCCAGTTTTCGGGCTCATACTCGGCGTCCACACCCTCCACGCTCCAGTTGGAGAACTCGTGGGCAAAGGGCATGAAATTGAACATATAGAAGTAGGTGTAGTTGGTGTTGGGACGATCCATGGACACCATGTCCTTGGTGGTATCGTCGGCCAGCCAGCTGTCGAGGATATCAGAGCCAATGGTGGCCTCGTCGATCTCGCCGCGCTTGATCATCTCGGGGCCGTTCACGGCAGCCTCGGCGTTGTAGATACGGCTGATGGTGTCGATGAACACGTTGTCGGCATCGTAGTTCTCGGGGTTCTTCTTCATGATCCAGGTCTCCAGAGACTCGTACTCAGCCAGATAGAAGGCACCGCAGCTGTACAGGGTCTCGGCGCTGGTGGCGTACTGGTCGCCCATCTCGTCCAGCAGGGGGCCGTAGGCGGGCTCATAGGGCAGGTAGCACAGCAGGCTCAGGAAGCCGGGGAAGTCATAAGTCAGGGTGTAGGCCAGGGTGTGGTCATCCACAGCGGTGACGCCCACGGTGTCAAAGTCCACGGGGGCATAGGTCTTGGCGGTGCCGTCGGCAGAAGTCACCGTAACGGTGCCGCTGCCATCCACGGTGTAGGTGGTGCCGTCGTCGTCCACAACGCCGGTCTCAGCATTGTTCAGGTAGACATGGTAATCGTAGTAGTCCTCAGCACCGGCCACATAGGCGGTGACCAGACCAACGTTGGAGGAAGCGTAATCCGGGGTCAGCACATACTTCAGGGCATCTACAAAGTCCTGTGCCGTCACAGGGGCAACCACTTCGCCGTTGTTGTCCACCCAGTTCTCCTCACGCAGGGTGAAGGTCCAGGTCAGGGTGTCGGCGTCCCACTCCCACTTGGTGGCAAGGCCTTCCTTCATCACGCCCTTGTTGTCGTACTCCACCAGGGTGTCCACACAGTTGGCACCCACCACCATCTCCAGATCGGTGGCGGTGGTCAGGTAATTCAGGGTCGCAGGCTGGCTGGAATAAAGGATGGTGTACTTGGAGGTATCCACAGAGCTGGAACCGCCGCTGGTGCTGGCGGAGCCGCCATTGGAGCCGCCGCAGCTGCTCAGCAGACCGGCTGCACAGGCGCCTGCGGCTGCCAGACCGCTTGCCTTCAGGAACTGCCGACGAGAAATAGACTGATTCATAATGAAATTCCCTCTTTTCTTCGTGTTGAAGTTTGCTTCCGCCCGGAAGCCGCAGTCACACTGTTTCCCTTGCAGTGTGGAGTGAAAAAGGCGTAACGGAAACACATCCGTTACGCCTTTGTAACAGTCCTCCCGACCACGGCTGGGTGGTTAAGAGAAGTATAGCATCGTTTTGGCCGTGCGTCAATTGTTTTCCGGCAAAGAAGCCTCGGAGGGTTCCTCTGCCAGCTTTTTGGCGGCTTCCTCTGCGGCCCGCTTGGCTTCGCGTTCGGCCTGCCGTTCCTTGGCGCGGGCCACGGCTTCTTCCTGCCGCTTTTTGGTGCGGATCTTGATCCGGCACACCGAGCAGATGCCGTCGGCACAGCCGGGAGCAATGGGCTTGCCGCACTCCTTGCACAGGGTCTTGGTGCATTTGTAAACACTGACCGGGCCAAGGCTGGTGAGCTGGCGGAGCTTCAGCCCATCCAGACCGCCGCTGGAACAGGTGGCCACGCAGACGCCGCACTCGCTGCACTTCCAGGGCGTGACCACGGCGCGGGTCTGACCATCGGGCAGGTCCTCAAACTGGATGGCTCCGCTGCGGCAGCTTTTTTCACACCGGCCGCAGGCAAAGCACTTCTGGGTAAAGTTGGGCAGGTGATAGCCATAGCGCAGGGGCGTTTCCGAAACCGCCTTGAGCTGCTTGGTGTACTGGTGGAGGACCAGCCGGAAATCCTGACTGGTCTCGTTCTCGTCCCGGATGCCGGGCAGCATCCGCAGCAGCTGCTTTGTGCCCTTTTTGGAGCCGGAGGTCACCTGCTCCATCATCTCGCGGCGGGAATACTCCTTGACGTGGAAGGGGGCGTCGTCCATCTCGTAAGCCAGCGTGAAGCGGGCCTCGAACAGGGGCTGACCAAAGAACTCTACCAGCCGGGTCAGCACTTTGCGCAGATGCTCGGCGCAGACATCGTTCTCGCACTCTCCGCAGGGGGTCAGGTCCAGTACGATCTTCTTGTTCAGGGCAAGGTAGGCCAGCGCCTCCCACGAATAGGCCGACACACAGGTGCGCACAACGGTGTTCTTGCGCTGAGACTTCTCACAGCCGATCCAGATGGTATCACCATCGTTGTCGGCGGGGGAAATGTCCCGCTGCACCTGCTCCGGCGAGGGGGCGATGCAGCCCGACCGGCAGGCCGACACGCACAGGCCGCAGTCGGTGCAGGGGTCCCAGTTCTTGACCAGGTTGGGCCGGGTGAAGATCTCGTCCCCGTAGGGGCAGATGTCCTTGCAGGCCGTGCAGGGGGTGCGGTGGGGGTGCAGGTTCCAGCACTGGCGGCGGTTGATCTCGGGGTGGGTGGTCTTCATCAGCGCATCCATGGCGTAGCGCGTAAAGATACTCATGGGATCACTCCTTTTCGGCGTCCATGACGGTGGTCACAACGGCATTGTCCAGCAGGAAACGCTGAACTTTCTGGGCGGCAAGGGCGGCGGCCACGGCATCCGGGGTCAGCACCTTGCGGATGTCGGCCTCCGGGGTGTCCTGCAGCTGAGACAGGCGGCGGTACTCCCAGTTCACTTCCTCAGGCCGGACGGTAATGCCCTCGGCCTCGGCAATGGCCCGTGCAGCCAGCATGCTGCGCAGGTTCTTCTCAGCCTTGGCGCGGTAATCTGCCCGCAGGGCCTCGGCGGTGGTGCGGCTGTTCTGGCAGTGCTTTTCCAGCGTGATGCCGCTGCGGGAGAGCCGCTGTTCCAGCATCCGCATCTCATTGGCGGCGGTGCGGTCCAGCATCTCCTCGGGCAGGGTGGTGGTCAGGTTGGCACCGGCCTGTGCCAGCAGTTCCATGCCGGCGGCGCGGTCGGCGTTGTCCTCATGGATCTTCTGCTTTTTGGCGCGCACGGCCTCCCGCATGGCGGCCAGGGAGTCGTAGCCCTGGGCCTTGGCGAAGTCCTCGGTCAGCTCCGGGGTGGTCTTGACGGCCACACTGTGGAGCTGGATCTCAAACTGTGCGGTCTTGCCGGACAACTCCGGCACCCGGAACGGAGCCGGGTAGGTGAAATCGAACCGGAAGGTCTCACCGGCCTTGTGGCCGTAGATGGCATCCTCTGCAGCAGCCATCAGCTTGCCGTCGCCCAGAACCACCATCACCTTTTCCATCCGGCTGTCGGGGATCTCCTCACCGTCCATGTAACCGGCAAAATCCAGCACCACACGGTCGCCACGCTTGGCGGGGGCATCGGAGTTGTGGTAAACGGCCCGCATCCGGGTCTGGTGGACCATCTCCTGATCCAGTGTTTTTTCCGAGATGGGACGCACATGACGGGTGACCGTCAGGCCCTTGTACTGCCCCAGTTTGACTTCAGGGATATTGTTCTTCTGATTCTCCATTGTAAATACTCCTTATGACACAGCTCACCCTCTCAGTCATTGCTTCGCAATACCAGCTCCCCGGAGGGGGAGCCTCTGGCGTGCCGGGCAACACAGAGATGAATGAACAAAGTTTCTGATTTTATAAAATGCCGGACCCTGTCCGCATTGGCAGGTCACAGTCCGTGTGCGGCCAGCCAGCTGTTGACCACGGCAGAGAACATTTCAGGGTACTGGGCATCCTCGGCGTCGAATTCGTGGAGGTAGGTCTCCACTTCCTCCCGGGTGGCAGGGGTCACGCGCTCCCAGATGGTGAACACGGTGCCG
>CAVDVT010000039.1:0-9642 GCA_963612415.1 bacterium
GGCTGAGGAACATCCCGCATCCGAAGTACATTCTAAAAGGTAAAATGACCCCGCTGTGCGGCATTGCTGCATGGCGGGGCATTTTGGTAAGGAAGAACGTATGAAAAAGACCGACGAACGTTATAAGGCGTATCTCCAGATCCTGAAAGAAGAACTGATCCCGGCCATGGGCTGCACAGAACCCATTGCGGTGGCTTATGCGGCGGCCGTGGCCCGGCAGACCCTGGGCGCGCTGCCCGACCGGGTGCTGGTGGGGGCCAGCGGCAGCATGATCAAGAACGTGAAGTCGGTGATCGTGCCCAACACCGGCAATATGAAGGGTCTGGAGGCCGCTGCTGCGGCAGGCATCGTTGCGGGAAAACCGGAAAAGAAGCTTGAGGTCATTGCCGAAGTGACTCCGGAGCAGACGGAGGCCATCCGTGCCTATCTGGGCCAGACCGAGGTAAAGGTGGAACACGTGGAGAACGGTGTCACCTTTGATATCATTCTGACGGTCTGGAAAGGGGAGCATACGGCGCAGGTGCGCATTGCGGTGTTCCACACCAACATCGTCCACATTGAAAAGGACGGCGCAGTTCTGCTGGATCTGCCTGTCCACGGGGATGAGGAGGAAAACCTGACCGACCGCAGTCTGCTGGACATGGAACACATCTGGGAGTTTGCCAACACCGTGGATGTGGAGGATGTGCGCCCCATGCTGGAGCCGCAGATCCGGTACAACATGGCCATTGCGGAGGAGGGCCTGCGGGGAGACTACGGGGCCAACATCGGCAGTGTGCTGCTGGACATGGAGGGCAATGATGTCCGTGTCCGGGCCAAGGCATGGGCAGCGGCCGGTTCCGACGCCCGGATGAACGGCTGCGAACAGCCGGTGGTCATCAACTCGGGCAGCGGCAATCAGGGCATTACGACTTCGGTGCCGGTCATTGTCTATGCCCGGGAACTGAAGGCCAGTGAGGAACAGCTGTTCCGGGCACTGACCCTTTCCAACCTGACGACCATCCACGAAAAGACTCCCATCGGGCGGCTGTCGGCCTACTGCGGCGCCATCAGCGCCGGTGCGGGAGCCGGTGCAGGCATCGCCTACCTCTGCGGCGGCGATTATGAAGCCGTGATCCACACGGTGGTCAACGCACTGGCCGTGGTGTCGGGCGTTATCTGCGACGGTGCCAAGGCGTCCTGTGCGGCCAAGATCGCAACCGCAGTGGAAGCCGGTCTGCTGGGCTACAATATGTACATCCGGGGCCAGCAGTTCCGGGGCGGCGACGGCATCGTGGCCAAGGGCGTGGAAAACTCCCTGCGGAATGTGGGCCGCCTGGGCAAACAGGGAATGAAGGAGACCAACAAAGAGATCATTGATATCATGGTTGGATGAACCAAAACAAAAGCAGACGCCTGCATCTGGTCGGGATGCAGGCGTCTGCTTTTTAGGAGAAAACGTGGCTTATATCAAACAGAATGGGGATAGCAGATCTCAGCGGTCCACAATGGAACCGTCTTCGTGCCGGACGAACTTGCCGTAGCGGCCGGTGAAGGGGAACACCGTGCCGATGTCATCCAGCAGCTCAATGCCCAGGCCCGGGCCGTCGGGGATCTTGATGTAGCCGTTCTCGATCTCAAACGGCTTCTTCATCTCCTTGTCCAGGCGGCAGTGGCCGTTGTCGTCCACCGGGTATTCCTGGATCTCAAAGTTGGGGATGCAGGCGTCCAGCTGCAGGCAGGCTGCGGTGGAAATGGGGCCCAGCGGGTTGTGGGGGATGATGTAGACCGACTTGGCCTCGGCCAGTGCGGCGATCTTCTTGCCCGCGGTGATGCCGCCTGCCACACACATATCGGGGCGGACATACTGCACCTTGGAGGCGTGCATGAACTCGTCGAACTCCATCAGGTTGATGAACCGCTCACCGGTGGCCACCGGCAGGTCGATCTGGTCAATGAGCTTGGTCATGGCAGTCATGTTGTCGGGAATGGGGTCCTCATAGAAATAGGGCCGGTACTTTTTCAGGGCGTGGGCACACTCAATGGCCTGCGCCGGGGTCAGGCCGCGGTGGCACTCGATGGCAATGTCCATCTCCCAGCCCACCGCCTCGCGGATGGCAGCCAGCTGGCGCTCCATCCGGCAGACCACCTGCGAGAAGGTCTCGCCGCAGCGGCCGTTCTCATCCTCGGGGTGGCCGATGGAATAGCGGATGGCGGTGTAGCCCTGCTTTTTCAGGGCCAGTGCCTTCTGGGCAAAGTCCTCGGGGGTCTTGGCCTTGAAGTTTACGTAGATGCGGGCCTTGTCGCGCACCTTGCCGCCCAGCAGCTCATAGATGGGGGCGTTGTAGTATTTGCCCTTCAGATCCCACAGGGCAATGTCGATGCCGGAGATGGCGGCGGACACCACTGAGCCACGGAAGTGCATACAGCGGGTCAGGCCATTGTTGATGTATTCGATGTCCAGCGGGTCCAGGCCGATGAGGTGATGCTCCATGGCGTGGATGCACTCGGCGGTGGCTTCCTGGTAGCACCAGGCACCGCACTCGCCGCAGCCCACCAGACCGGTGTCGGTGTGGACTTTGACGAACAGGTAGCGCACACCGGCCAGAATGGTTTCGATTTTTGTGATCTTCATAAAATTCCTCCCATCAGAATGCGGGGAAAACGGTCATGACAAAGAAGATGTAGCCCACGGAAAGCAGGATGGAGATGAGCCAGCCCTGCTTGATCAGAGACTTCTGGTCGTAGCCGCCGGCAGCCATTGCCATGGGGATGGCAGGGGTGGCCATGGGGGTCAGGATGGCGGACATGGAGCCGGAGAAGCAGAGCAGGATGGGGCCGATGGGGTTGGCGCCCAGTGCCTGGCAGGTCATGATGGCAATGGGGATGAAGATGCCGTAAACGGCCTTGTTCAGCATGATCTGGGTGAACAGGAAGCTGACGATAAAAAAGGCAGCACCCAGCAGGTAGCCGTTCTGAGAACCGGCCAGCAGAGAAGAAACCGCGTTGCCCACGATATCGCCGGCACCGGTATTGGTCAGGGCCGTTGCCATGGCAAGGCAGCCCACATAGATGCAGGAGGTGGCAACGGGAATGGCCTTGATGGCCTCTTTCTCGGTCAGGACGCCGCAGAATACGGTGAGCAGGGCAGCGGTGAAGGTGATCTTCCAGGTGTCGATGCCGTGGAACTCGCGGGTGATGAGCATCAGGATGGTGCCGAAGAAGATGACGACGCCTGCAGTTTCGGAGAACTTGCTCAGGGGCTTTTTGTCCGCACGCTTCTGGGCGGTGACTTCAATGGGGATGATGGGCTTTTCGGGGGCGTTCTTATAGCCGTAGAAGTAGGCCCACAGCAGGGTAACGATGGCCAGCGGCAGACGGGCGATCATGAAGTCCACGGGAGTCAGGGCCACATCGGTGATGCCGTAGCCTTCCAGATAGCCGTTGAACATGCCGGCGTCGGTGATGGCGGCGCTGAGGGGTAGGGCACAGCAGCAGACGATGGACACCACGCACAGGGGATACATGGTCTTTGCGGGGCTGACGCCGAAGGACTCGCTCATGGCAAAGCACATGGGGAAGACGATGGCATAAACAGTCAGGGGGCTGTTGAGGAAGTTGGTCAGCAGGAAGGCGATGAGGAGATAGCCGAAGTAGGCCTTCTTGAAGGAGCCGCCGGAGATCTTGACGATCTTATCCGAAAGATTGTCGATGAACTGGGTGCGGTTCAGACCTGCCGCCACCACGAACATGGTCACGATGACGATGTTGTTGGTATTGGCAAAACCGGCCAGGGCGTCCTTGGCGCCGATGCAGCCGGTGAACACCAGCACGATCAGGGTCGCCAGTGCGGTCAGGCCCATGGGGAATTTGTTCCACGCAAAACAGAGCATGGAAAGCACGAACACGATGATACAGATGGTCAGTGTACTCATAATTTCCTCCGATTTTTTATTTTCCGCGCTGCACAGCAGGTGTCCCGGTCGGCTTTCCGGGGTGTTTTGCAGCTGCAGGCGGTTTCACTGTCATCAGTTTACAAAAACTTCACGATCCTGTCTTTGTGCTTTTTTAGGCTTGTGAAAAACAGAACAATGTAAAATTTTGCAAAAATATCTTGACTCCAGCCTGAAAAACAGTAAAAAATTACCCAGACGAAGCCCGCAGAACGCGAAAAATCGGGAAACGCGTCGGTTTTGGGGCAGGATGCCGGGATCTCCGGCACCCAAAAAATCGTCTGGGTGATTTTTTGGATTTCAGCTCTTTTTCCCTTTCAGCCGGGCAGCCAGCTGTTCCAGCTGTGCAGCCACATCCTCCAGCAGTTCCGCAGGGGGAATGGCCTGCGCGGTCGGCAGAGCCGCCGCATCAGAACACGCCGGGGGAGCTTTTTCCGGATGGAGATAGCCCTGCAGCTTTTCCAGTACAAAGGGGTCGCTGCGGTCCACATAGGCCTTGGAGGACACCGACCACCGGGGAATGCCGGCTTCGGTGGAAAGGGTGCGCCGGTACTCCGAGGGCGTGCGGCCGAACACCTCCCGGAATTTGGAGTTGAAGGCCTTTACGTCCTGAAACCCGTTGTCCGCTGCGATCACCAGCACCTTTTTGTCGGTGTGCTGCAGCTCAAAGGTGGACTCCCGCAGGCGCTTGCGGGTGACATACTCGTAGAAATTGACACCTACATTGTCCCGGAACAGCTGGGAGAGGTAGCTGGCATTGTAGCCCATCTCGTCGGCCAGACTGTTCAGGGTGAGCTTTTCCTGATAATGCTCCTCAATGTAGCGGGTCATCTGCTGCACCAGAAGCTGGTTGCGCTTGCTGCCTACGCCGGAGCGGGCCGGGCTTTCGTCCCGGAACTCCTTATAAAGCAGTTCCAGCAGAGGGTACAGCCCGCTTTGCAGCCCCAGCAGATCCTGCCGGGCAGGGTCTTCCATGGCAAGCAGCATTTTTGCCATGTTCATCCGCAGCAGCCGGTAAGGCAGCTGCTGGCGGGTGTCCGGGCCGGTGGCCAGCCGGAACCGCAGGGCCCGGTAGTTTTTGTCGTAGACCGAGAAGACCCCCGGCGCAATGTGGATGAGAAAGGCCAGGCAGTCGGCGCTGCGGGCAAGGGAGGCGTGACCCTCGTTGCTGTTGATCAGCACCATATCATCGGCTTCCAGCGGGTGCATACCGGTGCTGTTGCACAGCTCGGCGCGGCCCCGCAGGATCACCAGCAGCTCGATGTCCTCGTGCCAGTTGTAGTGGAAGGTGCCCAGCGTGTAGACATACTCGCTGATGCGCAGGGCGCGGCTGCTGTCCTCATAGAGGAAATAGTGCTTTGCGGGCTCCATGGCGCCCCTCCTTTCCTAGGCAGCTTCCGGTCAGCGGCGGTCAGACCTCTGCAATGGCCTCGATCTCACACAGAACGCCCTTGGGCAGATCCTTGACGGCCACGCAGCTGCGGGCGGGCTTGGAGGTGAAATACTGGGCGTATACCTCATTGAAAGCGGCAAAGTCGGCAATGTCTGCCAGGAAGCAGGTGGTCTTGATGACCTTGTCGTAGCCGACACCGCCGGCTTCCAGAATAGCACCCACGTTCTTGCAGCTCTGCTCGGTCTGGGCAGCAATGCCCTCGGGGATGGAGCCGTCGGCGGGGTTCACGGGGATCTGGCCGGAGGTGTAGACGAAGCCGCCTGCAATGTAGCCCTGAGAGTAGGGGCCGATGGCGCCGGGAGCTTTTTCGGTAGCAATGATCTTCATAAGGAATGCCTTCTTTCTTTTTTGAATCAGTTTCATGTGTCAGATGCAGGATTCTGCTGTCTGAAGTCTACACCCTGGGGCAGATGGTGTCAATTGGAAACCGATTTTTTGGCCCGGCGGCTTTACATTCGGGCCAAAAGGCGGTATTCTTGATACATTGACACTCAGACCCTTCAGGAGGAAGCCATGGATATCCGCCAACTGCACTATTTTCTGGTATTGTGCGAAGAAATGAACTACACCCGCGCAGCCCAGCGGCTGTTTCTGTCGCGGCAGGCCCTGCGGCAGAGCATGGCAGCACTGGAAGCGGAGCTTTGCGGCCCGCTGTTCATCAGTGCCCACCACAAGCTCAGCCTGACCGAGCGGGGGCTGAGCCTGCAGCGCCATGCCACCCCGGTGGTGGAGCAGTTCCAGCAGATGCAGGCGGCCCTCCATGCCGAGATCCAGTCGGCCCAGCCGGTGCGCATCGGCATCAGCGTGTCGCTGGTGCCGGACTACCTGCCCGGGCTGGAGACCCAGCTGGACAAGTTCCGCCAGCAGTACCCCCACATTGAGATGCGGTTCCGCCTGCTGGACAACGATGCTGTGGTCGACGCCGTGGAGCAGGGGGAGCTGGACGCGGGCCTTGTGATGGACCTTGGCACGGCAGCGCCGGTGCTGGCCCGCACCACCCTGCGGGCCGACCCGGCCTGTCTGCTGGTGCCCCGGGGGCATCCGTTCTGGGAAAAAGAGAGCGTGCCGCTGGCCGCCTTGCGGGGCCAGCGGGTGCTGCTGCCCAGCCTGCGGCAGGATCTGTTCAGCCCCCTGTGGGACGCCTGTGCCCGGGCGGGCTTTGCCCCCAATGCGGAGATCGGGCCCAGCTTCTATCAGGCATACTATCTGGTGCAGGAGCAGCTGTGCGCCTGCCTGACCCGGTACGAGCCGGGGGCCCGGCGGGAGCTGGACCGGGTGCGGGATGTGCTGCTGGAAGATCTGCCGCCCCTCTGCGTTTCCATGGTGCAGCGGCGGGACTGCAATTCGGCCTACCTTGACCTGCTGCGCAGCTACCTGATGGAGGTCATTGGCGGGGCAGCCTCCCTGCCGCCCCGGCGGGGCCGGCCGGCAAAGCCCTTTTACAATTTCCCGGTGCTTTCCAGCACCGCACCCAAAGCGCCGCCCAAGCACCCTGCCCCCGGCACCCAGCTGCCTTTTGTGGGCGGCAACAACTTCCGGGAACTGGGCGGCTACGAGGCCGACGAGGGCAAACACGTCAAGTGGGGGCAGATCTGGCGGGGCATCCCCACCGGCCTGCTGACCGGCGAAGCTGACCGGAAACTGCTGGATTCGCTGGGCCTGCGGCTCATCCTGGACCTGCGCAGTGAGCAGGAAGCTGCCCAGGAGCCGGACTACGTGCCCGACGGCGCCCGGCTGGTGCGCATCTGCGGGCTCTGCCTGGAGGATGGCAAAGAGGTGGACTTCTCGCCTGAAGACCGGGAGCGCCTGCTGCAGGGCATGCCCGATGAGGGCCGCCGGATGGCGGATGCCATGTACCTGCGGATGCTGTTCGGCAACAAGGCTTACAAAGAGCTGTTCCGGGCGCTGGAAGCCGGTGAGACGCCGGTGTTGTTCCACTGCTCCGGCGGCAAAGACCGCACCGGCGTGGCGGCCATGCTCATCCTGCTGGCACTGGGAGCTTCTGACGCCACCGTTGCGGTGGATTTTGTCCAGAGCAACGTCTGCCGCCGCCCGGAGCTGGAAAAGATCTGGGCCGACCATGCGGAGGAGATCGCCGCCCGCCCCGAGCAGAAGAAGTTCTATCAGGGCATTGCGGGCGTCCACCCGGAGTCCGTGGATCTGGTGCTTTCCACCATCCGGAAACAGTGCGGCAGCACCGAAGCCTACCTTGAGGCCGAATACGGCCTGACCCCCGCCCGCCTGATGCGGCTGAGAAGGATGTATTTGGAGTAAAACACGGAAAAAACTTGACATTGTCCCAAATGTTTCGTAATATAAGAAGTAGTATGGAATCCATGACGCTGTGTGCGGGGAACTTCCTCAACCAAATTTCAATGGGGCTTCATCTGCCCGTTTTTATAAGAAAACCTTGTAGATAAAAAAGCATCATCCGGCTGCGTGGGGGACGGGGTGTCCTCTGCGCTGGCCTGTTGTTCCTTTTGTGTTGAGAGCTTGATTTTGTATTGTTGACCCACGCCCTGCGCGGCAGCGTCTCCCGATTTAAGTTGAATTTGAACTTTAATTGTAAGGAGAGTGAACACGATGTCCCCGATCATTGTTGTATTGATCGTGGTCGTGGTCGCCGCTGCTGCAGGAGCCGCGGGTTATTTTTATGGTTACAACAACCGTAAAAAGACCGCCGAGGCCCAGATCGGCAGCGCCGAAGCCGAGGCTACCCGCCTGGTGAACGAAGCGATCAAGACCGCAGACCAGAAACGAAAAGAAGCTGTTCTGGAAGCCAAGGACGAGGCTTTCCGCCTGAAGGCAGAAGTGGACGCCCAGAAGGCCGAGGCCGACAAGGAGATCAAGCAGCGCCGTGCTGAGATCAGCCGCCAGGAGAACCGCATTGACCAGAAGGAAAATGCGCTGGACCGCAAGACCGAAGCCCTGGAAAAGAAGGAAGAAGAACTCAAGAAAAAGCACGAGGACGCCGATGCCCGTCTGGCTGAGGTGGACGCTATCCGTGCCAAGGAGATGGAGCGGCTGGAAACGCTGGCCGGCCTGAGCCAGGAGGACGCCCGCGAAGTGCTGCTGCACAAGGTGGACGAGGAACTGACCCACGAAAAGGCTGTGCGTGTGGCTGCTTATGAGACCGACCTGAAGGAAAACTGCGACAACATTGCCCGCAACATGATCGGTCAGGCCATCAGCCGCTGCGCTGCGGATCATTGCAGCGAGACCACTGTCAGCGTGGTGCCCCTGCCCAGCGATGAGATGAAGGGCCGCATCATCGGCCGCGAGGGCCGCAACATCCGCGCCCTGGAAACTGCCACCGGCGTGGATCTCATCATCGACGATACTCCGGAGGCCATTACCCTGTCCTCCTTTGACCAGACCCGCCGCGAAGTGGCCCGCATGACGCTGGAACGCCTGATCGGCGATGGCCGCATCCACCCCGCCCGCATCGAGGAGACGGTGGAGAAGTGCCGCCACGATCTGGAGCTGCAGATGAAGCGGGAAGGCGAAAAGGCTGTGATGGAGCTTGGCATCCACGGCCTGCACCCCGACCTCATCAAGCTGATCGGCCGCCTGAAGTACCGCACCAGTTTTGGCCAGAATGCCCTGACCCACAGCATGGAAGTGGCCTGGCTGGCCGGCCTGCTGGCAGGCGAGATGGGCGTGAACGTCACGCTGGCCCGCCGTGCCGGTCTGCTGCATGATATCGGCAAGGCACTGGACCACGAGATCGAGGGCAGCCATGTCCAGATCGGTGTGGACATCTGCCGCAAGTACAAAGAGAACACCCAGATCATCCACGCCATTGAGGCCCACCACGGCGACGTGGAGCCCAAGACTCCGCTGGCCTTCATCATTCAGGCCTGCGACGCCATCAGCGCCGCCCGTCCCGGTGCCCGCCGCGAGAACGTGGAGAGCTATGTCAAGCGTCTGGAGAATCTGGAGGAGATCTCCTCCAGTTTTGAGGGCGTTGAACAGGCCTTTGCCGTGCAGGCAGGCCGCGAAGTGCGCATCATGGTCAAGCCCGACGTCATCAGCGACGATCAGGTGATCCTGCTGGCCCGCTCCATTGCCAAGAAGATCGAGGATACCCTCGATTACCCCGGCCAGATCAAGGTCAACGTCATCCGCGAGAGCCGCGCCATCGAGTACGCGAAGTAACGCGGATATCCCCCAAGAAATGCACAGCGCCCCCGCTTACCGGTTCGTCCGGCAGGCGGGGGCGCTGTTATTTTATATTATGCGGCGGCGGCGAGCAAG
>CAVDVT010000040.1:0-9339 GCA_963612415.1 bacterium
GTACAGTGCAATGCCTGCCACCACAAGGAACAGCGCAAACAGCAGCAGGACGGTGGCATTCTGGATCTTCTGCATACCGGCATCCACCACATCCCGGTTCACGATGCCCACAATGGACAGATCCTGGAACCCCACCGGCTGATAGACCAGATAATAGTTCTGGCCGCCCAGCCAGTAGACCATGCTGCCGCTGCGGCCCGCCTGCACCCCCTGCCGGGCCGCAGCCAGTGCCTCGGCGTCGGTCTGGGCGTTTTCTTCCAGGTAATCGAACAGGTTGCTCAGCCGGACCTCGATCTCGCTCTTGGGCTCCTCCGAGAGCATCACATCTCCGTTGGCGTAGACGATATAGCAGTCGCTCCGGCCGCCGTATGCGCTGCCGCCGATCAGGTTTTCAATGGTCTCGTTCTTGTAGCTCACGGCAAGGCTCGTGTAAACGGTGCCGTCAATGCTCACCGGCTCAATGGGGACCGAAAACACCACCCGGCGCTCCCCGCTGCGCATGATGTAGCTGGACACCGTGGGTTTTCCGGTGCGGTACATCTCATCAAAGGCCGTCCAGAGGTGTTCCACCTTTTCGTGCTTGCCCCGGGTACTCCAATATTCGCATTCTTCGTTGAACAGGTACACGCCGCTGTACTGCCAGGTGTTCCGCGCCGCCTCAAAGCTCTGGAGCTGTTCCTCCGTCTGGCCGTCCTCGTTGGCCGTCTGCAGGCTTTTGCCCCACTCGCTCAGCACATTCCAGTTGCGCTGGGCAAACATGGTAAAGGTCTTGTCCACCTGCTCATAAGTCTCCAGCAGGTTGCGGGTGCTTTCGCTGTAGAACTGCTCCCGCATGTACAGGCCGTAACCGATCAGGCCGAGGATCACAACGACCCCCAGCAAGACCATCGGCAGCCACCTCTGTCTGTTCTTTTCCATGCTCAGCGTCCTCCCGGCAAACCCCATCTGCCGCCCTTCCCCCGCCGTCTTCCGGGGTACAAGAATCGCTTCTTTTATAACGCTCTAAAATTATCAAATTCTGGCAATCCTGTCAAGATACCATGCTAAGATTCTTAGCCGTGATTTTGATACATCTTTCTGTCCTTTTGTTGTATGGTATGCTATAATAAACCTAGTTTCTGAAATGGGGGAGTTTTTATGCAACAGATCATCATCCTGGGCGGCGGCGCAGCGGGCCTTGCCGCCGCACTGGCAGCAGCACAGTCTGCCCCCGCCGGGGCCGTGCGGGTCACCGTGCTGGAGCGCAACCCCCGCTGCGGCAAAAAGCTGCTGGCCACCGGAAATGGCCGCTGCAATCTGGACAACGCCAGCATTGTACCCGTGTGTTACTTTACCGCCGACCCCGCTGCGCTGGCGCCCCTGCTGGCCGCAGTGAATGCCGCCGCGCCGCTGGAATGGTTTGCGGCGCTGGGCCTTTACACCCGCACCGATAAAGACGGACGGGTGTACCCCTACTCCAACCAGGCCGCCGATGTGCTGGCGCTGCTGGAAGGACATCTGGCCCGGCTGGGCGTGGAGGTGCGCACCGGCTGCACCGTGAACACCCTGAGCCAGAACCGCAGCGGTTACACCGTCCTGTTTGACGACGCCGAGGGCCGCAGCACCACCCTGCGGGCCGATGCCGTGATCTGCGCCATGGGCGGCAACGCCGGGCCGCAGTTTGGCACCGACGGCTTTGCCACAAAGTTTGCCGCCCAGTGCGGCGGAAAGCTGGAACCCCTCTACCCCTGCCTGACGGCACTGCAGGTGGCCCGGCCCAACAAATCACTGGGCGGCATCCGGGTCAAGGCAGAGGCAAAGCTGCTGGATCTGGACCGGCACTGCACCGTGGCCGAAGAAAACGGCGAAGTACAGTTCACCGAGTACGGACTTTCCGGCATCTGCATCATGCAGCTCTCCGGCCATCTGGCCCCCAAACGCGGGCCAAAGCGTCCCGCCGTGGAGCTGGACCTGTTCCCCGCGCTGGACGAAGCAGCCCTGACCGCCCTGTTTGCCGGGCGCGTTCCCCTGCTGCCCGGCAAGACCCCGGCCGATTTCTGGACCGGCCTGCTGAACGCAAAGCTGGGCCGGGCACTCTGGGCCGCCGCCCGCCTGCCCGACGCCCCGGTGGACACCCTGCCCGACACCGCATGGCAGGTGCTGGCCAACACCGCCAAGCACTGGCTGTTTGAGGGGCTGACCCCCTGCGGCTGGAAACAGGCCCAGACCACCGGCGGCGGCCTGAGCCTGACCGAACTGGAACCCAGCTTCCAGTTCAAAGGCTGCCCGGGCCTTTACTTTGTGGGCGAAACGCTGGACTGCGCCGGCAGCTGCGGCGGTTACAACCTGCACTGGGCCTTTGGCAGCGGCATTACCGCCGGGCGGGATGCGGTGCGCAGCCTGCCGCGCAAAAAGAAACACTGACAAAAAAGGACGGCACCAGTGATATGGACACCCAGTATTGGGGGTACATATCAGGCGCCGTCCTTTTTTCATTCATTCACTGCTTTGTCCAATGCCGCTTCCTCGGCTTCTTCCTCGGCCTGATATTCCGCAAAGGCCGACCACATGGGTTCGATGTCCTCCCCGTGGAACTTGCGGGCAACGTAGTTCCGGGTGATCTGCGCCACGGTGCCCGAAAGGGTCAGCACACCTATAAGGTTGGGCAGCATCATCAGTCCGTTGAAGGTATCGGACAGATCCCAGGCAAGATCCAGCTTCATGGTCGCACCCACCAGGATCATGGCAACGAACACAGCCTTATAGATCGTTGTGGCCTTTGTGCCGAACAGATATTCAAAGGACTTGGTGCCGTAATGGCTCCAGCCCAGGGTGGTGGAGTAGGCAAACAGCAGGATGGATACTGCAATGAACTTGGGGCCAAAGCTGCCGAACACCGTGGAGAAGGCCTCACCCACCAGCGCCGAACCCTGCACCTCGGTGAGCATATGGCCGGTCTCCAGATCCACAAAGCCGGAGGTCAGCACCACAAGGGCGGTCAGGGTGCAGACCACGATGGTATCAGCAAACACCTCAAAGATGCCCCACATGCCCTGCTGCACCGGCTCCTTGACGTTGGAGGACGAGTGTACCATGACCGAGGAGCCAAGACCTGCCTCATTGGAGAAGGCGCCCCGCTTGAAGCCCCAGGTGATGGCCCGGGAAACGCCATAGCCCAGCACACCGCCGCCGGCGGCTTTCATGGCAAAGGCGCCCTTGAAAATGGAACCGAACGCGGCGGGGATTGCCGTGATGTGGGTGCCCACCACCGTCAGCGCGCCCACAATGTAGAACAGCGCCATCAGGGGCACGATCTTCTCTGTGACCGCCGCCACCCGCTTCAGGCCGCCCAGGATCACCAGTGCGGTCAAAACCGCCAGCAGGATGCCCGTTACCACGTTGGGCACACGGAAGGCGGCATTCATGTTGCCTGCAATGGAGTTGATCTGGCTCATGTTGCCAATGCCGAAGCTTGCCAGCACGCAGAAGCAGGCAAACAGCACCGCCAGCACCCGGCCCAGTTGCCTGCAGCCCTTTTTGCTGCCCAGACCGTCGGAAAGGTAGTACATGGCACCGCCGGACCACTCGCCGTTGGCATTTTTGCGGCGGTAGAAAATGCCCAGAACGTTCTCGGAGTAGTTGGTCATCATGCCCAGGATCGCCATGACCCACATCCAGAAAATGGAGCCGGGGCCGCCGGAGATGATGGCCGTGGCCACGCCCACGATGTTGCCGGTGCCGATGGTGGCGGCCAGCGCCGTACACAGGCTTTGGAACTGGCTGATGGCCTTATCGTCCTGCCCGGTGTGGGCCGTGATGTTCTTGTCTGCAAAAATGGCGCCGATGGTGTTCTTCATCCAGTAGCCAAAGCGGCCAAACCGGAAAAAGCCGGTGCGGGCCGTCATGACCAGGCCGGTGCCGAACAGCAGCGCCAGCCCCACCGGGCCCCAGACGATGCCGTTGACAAAACTGTTAGCGTTGGTAATGGTCTCTAACATGGTTTTCGCTCCCCCTCACTCTTTGAAATACAAAAACAGGCAGAACCACCCAAGGCTCTGCCTGTACAAAAGTCCGATCCACTTGCACCGGGGCAGGCTGCCGCTGGCAGCACACGCCTTTGTGTGCGGATGATAGCTGTGTATTTTTGTAAATGTTGAAAAGAATTTACCATAACTTTCCCGGTTTTGCAAGCCCTTCGTTTTAATTTATGGCGCAGTTTCATCTTTGATGCAGACGGCATGAATTTTATTATGGTATGACTTTTTCAGTGTTTTCTTCTGCTTCCAGCGCGGCCGGAAGGGCGCTCTGGACCATCCGCAGACAGTATTCACTCATTTCCTTCTGCGTTCTCGGGGTGTGTTCATAAATATACCGATAGAAACTGTGAGCCAGTGCGCCTACAAAGAAGTCCATCACATATTCCCGGTATGCAGGAGCCAGGATCAACCCCCCGCTTTTGTTCCATCTGCTCCGTGGACAGCCGCACCACCCGGTGGAACCCGCCGTACAGCTGCAGCCGCTTCAGGCCGATATCCGTATCCCGGAACACGCCGCGCAGCATTTTACGGTTTTTGTCCGAATACTCAATGATAAACCGCAGCAGCTGAACTGGGTCGCTGCTGGACTCGATATCCCGGAACGCTTCCGTTGCATCCCGCTCCATCATCCAGCGCAAAAGAGCCTCAATGCTCTCAAAATGATAGTAGAATGTCTTACGGTTCACACCGCATTCATCCGCCAGCGCCTGAATGGTGATTTTTCCCATCGGTTTCTGTTCCATCAGCTTTTTCAGAGCTTCTGCAAACATTTTTTCAGTGTTCCGGCTGGCGGTCTCGTATCGGCGGGTCGGTTTTGCGCGCATCCTGCTCTCCCCCTTTGCTCTGTTTTTATTATCGCAGACAGGCCAAAGCATGGCAAGGGATTTCCCTACCCCAATTTTGCACAGTTGTCCGGTTTCAGGATATCTGTGCAAAATTGTCCATTTCTTTTGGCAGAGTTCAGCGGTATTCTGACAGTGTACTCACGCCATAGAGTTCTGCCGCCGTTCCTCTGCCACATTTGGGAGCGGCGGCCTTTTTGTATAAATCCGCCCGCACCGGCCCAACCTGTTCCAAAACAGAGCAGGAGGGACACAGGATGCACAAAGAGGGTTGGAAGCCTTTCTGGGCGGCGCTGGGGGCTGCGCTGCTGGTGCTGCTGCCGCTGGTAGGCGGCACGGTGCTGCTCACCCGGCAGAGTGTGCGCAGCCAGCTCCAGACCGCGCAGGCGCAGTCCGGGGTGCCCATCCAGCTGCCCAAGGCCGAGCATCACATGACCCTGCTGGTCTGCACCGCCGGGGAGCAGCCGGGCTTTGTGCTGGTCTACCTGAATGCCGCCCAGAACTGCCTGAACCTGCTGGCCGTGCCCGGGGAGCTGACGGTGCCATTCGGGCAGGGGGAGGCCAGCCTTGCCCACTGCTATGGGGCTGCAGGGCCCGCCCGGTGCCGTCAGGCTCTGCTGGAAGTGCTGCCCCTGCCCGAGGATACCTTCTACCTTGCCCTTTCCCCTGCCGTGCTGGAGGCCGTGGCTTCCCGGTACAGCGGGATCCGGGTGGGCTTTTCCGGGGCGCTGACGGCAGAGGACCTGACCCGTGTCGGCCTTTCCTCCACCGTACAGACCCTCTCTGCCGGGGAAGCCCACACCCTGCTGACCGGGTGGGAGACCGAGGGCACCCTGCCGCCCTTCCGGCGGGCAGCGGCCCGGGCGGCGGTGTGGGACGCCTTTTTCCGGCAGAACCTTGAGCTGCTGCCCTCCACCCTGCCGGATGCTCTGCGCAGCCGCAGTTCCAGCCTGCTCACCGACCTTTCGGCGCAGGATTACGCCCTGCTGGGCACCGTGCTGGAATTTCTGGCCAACGGCAGCGCCCTGCCTGGGGCCGGAGCCCTGCCCGGCAGCTGGGATGCTGCCGCAGGAACTTACACGGTCACAGAGGCCTCCCGGGCCGCGGTGCAGACCCTTCTCAATGTCTCGCCCACTTCCGGGAATACTGCATCGGCCAGTGAGCCGTAACCCAGCACCAGCGTTCCCTCAAGGCCGGGGGTCTGCCCGGTCAGGTCGTAATCGCTGAGCAGGCTCAGGCTCACTCCGTTTGCGGCGGCAGCGGCCCGCAGGGCCGCGTCCGGCGGGGCATCCTTCAGCTCTGCCAGCAGATGCAGCCCGGTGTGCAGCCCGGTCAGGGTCAGCTCCCCGGGGCCAAAAGCCGCGTGCAGGGCAGCGGTCAGGGCGTCCCGCCGGGCCTTGTAGGCCACCCGCTCCCGGGCCAGATGGCGAGTAAAGTACCCCTCGGTGATGAACCTTGCCAGCGTCTGCTGCTCAAACCGGCTGACCGTGCCGGAGTAAAGCCGGTACTTTGCGCGCCATGCGGGCAGCAGCTGCCGGGGCAGCACCATATAAGCGATGCGGATGCTGGGGGCAAGGCTGCGGGAGCAGGTGGAAAGATAGACCACCGGCCCGTCCTCTCCGGCCATGCCCTGCAGACTGGGCAGGGGCCGGGTGTCAAAACGGAACTCCGAGTCGTAGTCATCCTCAATGATGTACCGCTGGCCCGGGCGGCGGGAAGCCCAGTGGAGCAGCTCCGCCCGGCGGCCCGCCGGCATGGTAACGCCGGTGGGAAACTGATGGCTGGGGGTCACATAGCACACGACAGCACCCGAGCGGGACAGCGCCGCCACCGAGAGCCCATCCTCATCCACGGGCAGGCAGCAGCAGTCCACACCATTGTTTTCCAGCACCCGCTTTGCCCGGAGGTAGCCGGGGTTCTCCACCGCCGTTTTTCCCGGCAGCAGCGGGGCCAGCAGGCCCAGCAGGTACTCCATGCCCGCACCCACCACGATCTGCTCGGCACTGCACCGGACGCCCCGGTATTCCTCCAGATAATCAGCCAGCGCCTGCCGCAGCTCCCGGTCACCCTGGGCATCGCCATGGGTCAGCAGCTGGGGCGAGGAATAAAGCAGCTCCTTCTGCAGCCGCGCCCAGGTGCGGAACGGGAACAGCCCCGGGTCCACGCCCCGGGTGGAAAGATCGAACCGGACAGCGCTTTCCTCCGGCTTTTCCTGCGGCGGGGGCAGCTCCGGGGCCTGGGGCACCGCCGCTTCCGGCCGGGTGGGCAGGGCCAGATACTCCTGTACATAAAAGCCGCTGCGCTCCTTTGGTTCCAGATACCCTTCCGCCGCCAGGATCTGATAGGCGGCATCCACCGTGTTGACCGACACCGAAAGCTCCGCCGCCAGCCGCCGCTTGCCGGGCATCCTTGTCCCGGCCGGGATGGCCCCGCTGCGCATCTCGGCCGCAAGGCTCTCATAGAGCTGTTCGTACAGCGGCACCGCACTGACGGCGTCCAACGCCGTTGTCAGATGAAACACAAAACCCCTCCTCTTTTTGGGCACTCTCCCAAACTGACCCCATAAAAAAACTTTGTTCTGGGTATTTTCATGGTGCCAGTTCTGCGTATAATAGGAGCATACCCGCCGCACACCCAAATGTCAAGTAGTTTGATGGGTTTTAGAAGCGGCGTTTGTGAAATTGGAGGGAATATCATGTCTACAACTGCAATGTGGCTGCTGCTGGCGGTGGTCATCATCGTCATCGTGTTTGGCAGCGTGCTGTACAAGCGCACCTTTACCACCAAGGAGCTGGCACTCACCGGTGTTATGGCCGCGCTGAGCCTTGTGGCTTACCTGTTCTTCCGGGTGCCGTTCTACGGCGGCTCCTCGTTCCATCTGGGCAACACCTTCACGGCCCTGACCGCCCTGCTGCTGGACGGTGTGTCCGGCGGTCTGGCCGGCGCCATTGGTCTGGCTCTGGCCGACATTCTGGCCGGTGACCCGGGCTACGCCGTGACCACCTTTGTGCTGAAGTTCATCATCGGCATCACCTGCGGTGCCGTGGCCCACAAGGTGTTCAAGCTCCGCGACCTGGACTCCCACGACAAGGGCTACTTGGTCAAGGTCATCGTGGCCGCCGGTTCCGGCCTCTTCCTCAATGTCCTGACCGACCCGTTCCTCGGCTACTTCCGCAATGTGTACATCTTCGGCCAGGAATACACCGTGGCACAGGCCCTTTCCAAGATCGCAGGCGGCGTCACCTTTGTGAACAGTGTGGCTTCCACCGTCTGTGTGGTCATCCTCTACCTCGCCCTGCGTCCGGCTCTCGAGCGTGCCGGCCTGCTGCCCAAGGGCGAAAAAAACTAAGCTTTACCTCTTTCTCTGACGTATAACGGAAAACTCCCCGGCGTGTATCCGCACACACAGCCGGGGAGTTTTCCGTTATTCTTTTTCAAACACCAAAAAGCGGAACGCGATGTCCGTAGTCAGCTCGGGCAGGGCGGCCAGACGGGCCGCGCCGTCCCGGGGCGTTTTCCAGTAATAGGGCGTCATGGCAAACAGTGCTTCCAACTGGGCGGCCGGCACTGTGATGCTGCCCGTGACCTCCTGTTCCCCGATGGGGCGGAAGCCTTTATACTCCACCTGCTGCACCGGGTTTTTGTAGGGGGTGTCGTAGAGGACAGCCTTCATCTGGTAAAGATGCTCGGCCCCGGGCACCACATAGATCATCCGTCCGCCCGGGCGCAGCACCCGCAGAAATTCCTCCTGTGCAAAGGGGGAAAAGCAGTTGAGCAGCAGATCGGCCCAGCCGGTGCGCACAGGCTGGCTGAAGCTGGACGCTACCGCGTACTTTGCGGTGGGCAGAACCTTTGCGGCCAGACGCACCGCAGGCTTTGCAATGTCAAAGCCCGCCAGCTGCAGGGGCCTGCCTGCCCGGGCAAATTCCTGCGCGATGCACCGGTCATACCAGCCCTCGCCGCAGCCCGCATCCAGCAGATGGAGCGGGACATCCGGCGCGGCGGGGATGCCGTATTCTGCGCACAGCCGGCCCAGCGCCCTGCCAAAAATGCCATAGTACCCGGCATTCAAAAAGGCGCGGCGGGCAGCCACCATCTCCTTGCTGTCGCCGGGAGCCTTGGTGCGCATGCTCTGCACCGGCAAAAGGTGCCAGTAGCCCTCTTTGGCCCGGTCAAAGCTGTGATTCTTTGTGCATTTCAGGGTGGCGTCCCCGGTCAGCGGAGCCCCGCACAGCGGGCACTGCCACGGGGCAGACCCTTTCTCAGACCTCATCGCTGTGGTCCTCAATGGGAGCCGTTGCGCCGCCGTGGGCGGTCATATATTCCTCAAAGTTCGTGAACTTCTGCTGGGGCGGGCGGCGGCTGATCAGCACCAGACCCGGATCTTCGTCCCGGGCAGCGGGGGCATTGGTGCGGCCGCGGCGGGGGCTGCTGTTCTCGCTCTTTGCGGGGCGGGTCGGGCGGCTGGGGTTCTGGGCCCC
>CAVDVT010000041.1:0-9325 GCA_963612415.1 bacterium
GTATGAGCTTTGGCAAGGCGGGCACCATGCACGACTGGACGCTGGACGAGGCCGCCAGCGAAAAGGTCATCGGCCATGCGCTGGAACTGGGCATCAACTTTTTTGACACAGCCAACGGCTACTCGGCGGGTACCAGTGAGGAATATCTGGGCCAGGCATTGAAAAATCTGACCACCCGGGACAAGGTCGTTCTTGCCTCCAAGGTCTATTTCAACCCGGGCCGCCTCTCCCGCGAGGCCATCCACCGCGAAATCGACGGCACCCTGAAGCGGCTGGGCACCGATTATCTGGACCTGTACATCATCCACCGGTTCGACTATGAAACGCCCATTGAAGAGACCATGGAAGCCCTGCACGAGCTGGTCAAAGCTGGCAAAGTGCGGGCACTGGGTGCTTCGGCCATGTACGGCTACCAGTTCTACAACATGCAGCTGGCTGCCCGGGACAACGGCTGGACGCCCTTCTCCGCCATGGAGAACCACTACAATCTGCTTTACCGGGAAGATGAGCGGGAGCTGATCCCCATCTGCCGGCAGATGGGCGTTTCGCTGATGCCGTACAGCCCGCTGGCTGCAGGACATCTGGCCCGCCCCACCTGGACTTCGGAGAGCCTGCGCGGCCAGACCGACCGGGTGGCAAAGGGCAAGTATGACCGGATGGAGCAGGAGGACATCCATATTGTGGAGCGTGTGGCTCAGCTGGCCGAAAAGCACGACTGCAAGATGAGCCAGATCGCGCTGGCATGGCAGTGGGCCAAGGGGGTAGCTTCGCCCATTGTGGGCGCCACCAAGGCTGCCTATCTGGACGATGCCGCCGGTGCGCTGGCGGTGCAGCTGACCCCGGAAGAAGTGGCTGCGCTGGAAGAAGGCTATGTTCCGCACCCCATCGTGGGCGCTATCAATGCAAACCCGCCGCAGGGCGTTGTCCTGCTGGACGAGAAGAAATAACAGGAGGGAATTTGCCATGTTTGAAGCTTACAAAAATACTGACCCCGAATATGCCGCCATTCTGGAGCAGTTTGCCGGGCAGGAAGTGCCGCAGGAAGAAGGCGCCCAGCTGCCCAAGACCGACCGCTGGCTGGCTGTGCTGGCAACGCTGCTGGGCTGTCAGGGCGTGGATGCCTTCCGCCTTGTGCTGCCGCAGGCGCTGGCCGACGGCTTTGATCCGGTAATGGTCAAGGAAGTGGTCTATCAGGCCACCGATTACCTTGGCATTGGCCGGGTGCTGCCTTTTGTGAACGCGGCCAACGAGGTGCTGGCCGCCCACGGTGTGGCCCTGCCGCTGGCAGATCAGGCCACCACCACTCCGGAAAACCGTCTGGAAAAGGGCGTGGAAGCACAGGTCACCATTTTTGGCGACCGGATGAAGGAAGCCTGGAAGGCGGGCATCATCAACCGCTGGCTGGGTGCCAACTGCTTTGGCGATTACTACACCCGCACCGGCCTTGACCTGCGTCAGCGGGAGCTGATCACTTTCTGCTTCCTTGCGGCGCAGGGCGGCTGTGAGCCGCAGCTGACCAGCCACGCCAAGGGCAACATGAACCTTGGCAACGATGCAGCGTTCCTGACCCGCGTGGTGCTGCAGTGTGTGCCCTACATCGGCTACCCCCGCAGCCTGAACGCCATTGGCTGCATCAAGAAGGCTGCGGAAAACTAAGCAGTAAAAATTTCAGGATATCAAAAGACCGCCCTGCCGGCTGTCTGCGCATGAACTGCGCAGTGCCGGCAGGGCGGTTTTTGTGTTATGGCAATGGATAGGAAACAGGGTCAGTTTTTGCTGGAAAGAGGCTGGGGGTCTTTGTCCACGATGCCGTCGGCGGTGTGGATCCATTTGCCGCTCTTGAGCCGTCCTACGCACCAGATGGACTTGATGGCAAAATCCACCCGCAGTGCAAGGATGGTCGCCCAGGCGGGCCAGCCCAGCAGCAGGCCGCCCACGCTGCCCAGCGGGATGGACACTAGCCACATGAACAGGATGTCGGCCCGCATCAGGAACTTGGTGTCGCCGCCGCCCCGCAGCACACCCTTGGTCATTACCGACTGGATGCACTGGAAGAAGACGATGACGGCATAGGATGCCATCATTTCCTCTGTAATGCGGATGGTCTCGGCGTTCAGGGTGTACATGGCAATGGTCAGCGGGCCGCAGGCCAGTACCATTACAGCGGCAATGGCGCCAAAGATGATGCTCAGCACATAGAAGGTGTAGCCCTGCTGCATGGCCTTTTCGTAAGAGCCCTCGCCCAGGGTGTGGCCGGTGACGATGCCGGACGCATTGGAAATGCCCTGGATGACCACGGTGAACAGCCGGTCGATGACCTGGCAGATGGCGTTGGCCGCCACAACGGCTGCGCCCATGTGGCCCAGAATGATGCTGACGATGTTGCCGCCCAGGCCCAGCAGGCCGTCGCTGACCAGAACAGGCAGGCCCAGCCGCAGGTAGTTGGAGAAGAACTCCCTGCTGGGCATGTGGAGCAGATGACGGAAGCGCAGGCCCAGCTCCTTATCCTTGACAAAGATGTACAGGAACGTGACCAGGAACTCCGAGGTGCGGGCCAGCAGGGTGCCCAGCGCTGCACCGGCGATCTCCATGCGGGGGGCGCCGAACTTGCCAAAGATGAAGGCGTAGTTGGCCAGCAGGTTGACCACAAAGGAGACGCAGCTGACGATGAGCCCCAGCTGAGCCTGCCCCACAGAGCGCATGAGCTGGGCGGCCACAAGGCTTGTGCCGTGGATCACAAAGATAAAGGTGGTGATGCGCAGGTAGCGCACACCCTGTTCCACCACGTGGGCTTCGGAGGTGTAGATGCTCATGATCTGGGCCGGGAAACACCAGGTCAGCACGGCAAATACCAGTGCCAGCACCAGGGCCATCCGCAAGGCCATGTTGAAGGTCTGGCGCACCTTTTCCACCTCACGGGCACCCCAATACTGGGCGGCCAGCACGCTGCTGCCGCCAATGATGCCCATGCAGAAGATGGTGAAAAAGTTATAATACTGGTTGGCAAGGCTGGATGCGGAGATCTGCACCTCGCCAAACTGCCCCAGCATAATGGTGTCCAGCATGTTCACGCCCATGTTGATGGCCTGCTGCAAGGCCACCGGCAGCATGATGCTGAGGACACGCCGGTAAAATTTTTTGTCCGTCACCAACTTGAATTTCTGTGCGGCCACCTCAGATTCCTCCTTTGAGACTTTCCTGTTTTATATCGAACAATTTGCGCGGAAAAGGGCAGCAGCCCAAAGGACTGCTGTCCATTTCAGTGTATCAGAACACTCAGCGCTTGCCAAGCTCTTTTTCAGCGGCAAAGATCAGGCCCTTCATGAAACCGGTGGGGTAGCAGAAGGAACCGGGCATTCCGCCAAAGCCCTCAATGGGCTTGAAGCCGTGGTCGATGGAGATGACGGCGTTGCAGTCGCAGGCCACCAGCTGCTTCATGATGGCGTACATATCAGCATAGCCGTCCTCGGCCAGAACCTCCTCGAACACGGGCAGGGGGCTGTCCACGTTGCGGAAGTGGACGCAGAGGATGCGGTCGTCGGCGCAAAGCTCTTTGATGTCGGACATCAGGTCGCCAAAGTCACTGCCGCCCTCCAGCCAGCAGCCCACGCAGAGCTTGATGCCCAGCGCCTTGCTGCCGCCTGCGGCCTTGAACGCCTTGCGGTAACACTCCATGTTATAGATCAGGCTGGGGATGCCCGCCATGCAGGCCAGCGGGGGATCGTTGGGGTGCAGAGCCATCCGCACGCCGGTCTCCTCGGCCACAGGGATGACCTTTTCCATAAAGTAGGAGAAGTTTTCCCAGATCTCCTCCTCGGTATAGGCGCGGGGCTCTGCGTTGGGGCGGGCCAGGATCTCGGCCTGATCGCAGAAGGCGCTGTTGCCGCCGCGGGTGTGCTGGCCTACCCGGTGGTCGGTGCGCAGGATGCCGTTGGGCTGCCATGCAATGGAGGTAAAGGGGATCTTTTCCTCGCCCAGCACCTGCAGCATCTTGTTGAACCGTTCGATCTGGTAATCGCGGTCGGGCAGGTTCAGGTGGATGCTCTTGTTCTTCTGCAGCTCGTTGCAGGCGGCATCCGAAATGGTCATGCCGTAGTGAGAAAGTTTTTCTTTCTGGGCCTGCAGCACCTCGCGGGTGATCTCGTCGGGCTTGAGCATCAGGCTGACGTTTTCCACGCCCATCTGACGGATAAAGGAAAGCGAGGCGTCGCTCTCGCTGGTGCGCACAGGGATCTGGGGACGTAAAGACATAAAATCGACCTCTTTTCATCGGAATATTTCTGAAAAAGCCGCCCGGCAGCTGCCTGCCGCCGGGCGGAACGTGTGGTTAACCGTAAATGGGGCAGAAGAAGTCTGCACTGAACACGATGCTGATGATGGCCAGCACCAGGAACGGCAGGGTGAACTTGAAGGTCTCGCTGAGCTTGTAGCCGGTGGAAGCATAGGCGATGCCGCAGGCCGGAGAGCCGGACGGGAACGCAATGGCGATGTTAGAGCAGAAGGAGACGATCAGGACCAGACCGCGGGGGTCCCAGCCGGCGGCAATGGCAACGGAGGCTGCCACAGGGATCAGCACGTTGGAAGTAGCCGAGTTGGACATGAAGGTGGTCATGACCACGGTGACCACGGCAAAGACGAACATGACGAACAGGCCGCTGGGGTTGCCGCCCAGGATCTTCAGGATGCCGTTGCCGATGACATCACCTGCACCGGACTTGCCCAGAGCGTCTGCAATGACCAGAACACCGGCGATCATCCACACAGCGTCAATGGTAATGGCGTTGATGGTCTCTTTGGGCGTCATGCAGCCTGCAAAGGTGATGATGAGCAGGCAGACGACGGGGATCAGGTACATATAGTCGCCCAGCTGCTTGCTGAAGAACAGGGAGATCATGACCACGAGGAACAGGCCGAGGATCAGGTTCTCCTGCCATTTGGGCAGAGGCTTCTTTTCCTTTTTGCCGCCCTTGCCTTCCAGCTTGGCGGAGTCGAACTTCTTGTTGGGCAGCCATTTCCAGGCAAACAGGCAGTAGATGGTCAGGATGATGCAGGGAACGATCATGACCTTGAAACGGGTCATCAGATCCAGCAGCATGCCCTCAGAGCCTTCGGGCAGCATGCCTTCATAGCGGGCGTTCAGGTTCAGGTGGCTGGCAGCACCCATGCCGATGGGGAGCTTGGTGCCCCAGATGCCGATCATGGCCAGCAGGGGAATGGTCATACGGGTGGGGGTCACTTCGCCGGAGTCGCCCAGAGCCACAAGGAACATCAGCATGACGACCATGTTGGCGGTGGTGGGCATAAAGCAGGCCAGACCAATGACAACGGCGTACAGGCCAATGATCAGAGCCATGCCGCTCTTGCCTTTCAGGCGGAGCATCTGGTCCTGGATCTTGTCCACAACGCTGGTCTTCTGGAAGGCGGATACCATGCCGAACATGCCCACCAGCAGGATCAGGGTCTTGTTGCAGAAGCCTGCAAAGGCTTCCGGAATGGTGAACACGCCGGTGAGTGCCAGCAGCACACAGCAGGTCATGGTGGTCAGGCCGAAAGGCCATTTGTTAAGGAGGAAGCCTATGATCATGAAGGCCATGATCGCAAGAACGATGTAAAGTTCCATAAATGTAATTACGCTCCTTTTCCGGGTTTTACTTCTTATCATTTGCCCTGTCCTTCAGGGCGGGGATGAAATGTTCTTCCGAGTGTTGTACAAACTCCATTTCCATGACACTATGGTACAATATTTCGCGGAAGGGGACAACGCCAAAAGTGTCTAAAATCTTAACCAGAATTTTACCTTATCCGACAAAATTTCAACATTGCGGGTGATTTGTTGCAGGAATGGAACGAAACATTTCAAAAGGTTTCACAGTTTCGGGGGCGCAGGAGCAGCCTTGGACTGGAAGGATGTATCCCAGAAAACTGAAACGGAATGAACCGCAAAACGAAACAGGCAGTGCAGAATTTGCAATTTTGTGTCGTTAGTCAAAAAATGAATGTAAAATCAAGGCAAAAAGCGGATTGTCGAGTGGAAGATTTCTGGTTACACTGTACAAAAAAGCAGCTGTGAGCTGAACACACGGCACTGTGCGAGAGAGTCCCTCCGGCGGCGCCCCGGAGAGAAAGAACGTGTGCAAGGTTCCAGTGCTACTGTCGTGAAATACAAAAGGAGGCAAATCACTTATGACAACCGAGTTGATTATCACGTTGGCGGTCCTCGCCTTCATGATCGTGATGTTCGTGTGGCAGAAAGTCCCCATGGGCGTTACTACTATGACCTGCTGTGCGCTGCTTGCAGCGTTCGGCATCCTGTCCCCCACAGACGCATTCAGCGGCTTTGCAAACAGCAGCATCATCCTGGTCGCTCCCATGATGGCCCTGAGTTCCGCCATCACCAAGACCAGCGTCGTTCCTTATATCCGTAAAAAGGTCAACAGCCTCAGCGGTAAAAAGGGCATCGTTCTGGTGCTGTTCTTCTACCTGGTCGTTATCGCATTCGTTCAGTTCATCCCCGCAACCGCTACCTTCTCCATTATGATCGTCTTCCTGGCATCCCTGAGCAACGACGGCGAAGTTACCCCCACCCGTCTGCTGATGCCGATGCTGGGTATCAGCTGCGCCTGGAAGGGCTTCCTGCCCATCGGCATGGGTGCTACCAGCTTTGCAACCATCAATGCCCGTTATGAGACCATCATCACCAACGAAAACTACCTGCTTCAGATGTTTGACCGCTTCAAGGTCGGCATCCTGCCCGTTGTCTGCCTGACCGTCTGGTGCCTGGTTGGCTGGCGTCTGCTGCCCAAGACCGGCAAGGTGGATGCTTCCAAGGCAAAGGAAGTCAAGGAGACCGTTACCCTGCCCAAGGCACAGGAGACTCTGGTCTACGTCGTGTTCATCGCAGTTATGGCTGTTCTGGTCCTGAACAAGTGGACCGGCAAGCTGATGTACGTTGCTCCTGCCATTGGCGTTCTGGTCCTGATCTACGGCAAGGCCCTCTCTGTTCCTGAAGTGACCAAGGCTCTGACCTCTGACATGATCTTCCTGATGGCCGGTGTTCTGGGCGTGGCTTCCGCCATGGCAAAGTCCGGCGCAGGCGACCTGATCGGCAATGCCATCCTGAGCGTTCTGGGCGAGCATCCTTCTTCTCTGGCTGTTATGTTCCTGTTCACCGCTGTTACCGTGGTCATGACCACCGTTATGTCCAACTCCGCTACCTCCAACGTCCTGTATACCGTGGCAGCTACCGTCTGCCTGGCTGGTAACTGGGACCCCCGCGGCATCATGCTGATCATTGCCATTGCCAACATCATCTCTCTGGGCTTCCCCTCCGGTGCAGCCGAGACCGCTCTGATCTACGCAGCAGGCAACTACAAAGTCTCTCAGGTGGCAAAGTTCACCATCCCCTACATCCTGATCTCCATCGTTACCATTGCACTTTCTGCAAACTTCTTCTACCCGATCTATGGGTGATGTGATATCATTCTGCTAAGGAGGCTTCTGTTATGGAAAAGAAATTCTTCTACGCTTCTACTGCCGGCCGTCTGGGCATGAGCAAGGAAGCTCTTGCAACGCACTGGGAACATGCCATTCCCGTTTACCGCAATGCACCCCATGTCTGGAACGTGGGCGGCCAGGATAACGTGGCTTCCTTCCTGATCGACACCGGCGACGGCCTGATCCTCATCGATACCGGCCTGTGTCCCGAGCTGTTCTATCTGGTCATCGACCGCATCTGGCGTTCCGGCCACGACCCCAAGGACATCAAGAAGATCTTCCTGACCCACTGGCACGGCGATCACTCCAGCTGCGCCCGCTACCTGCACGAGATGACCGGCGCCGAGATCTGGCTGTCCAAGGAGGACGAGGTGGAGCATCAGCGCTCCCTGCATGACGAGGAATTCAAGAAGCACATTCCTCCCATGAACATCCCCGATTATACCGTCACCAACTTCTACGATGACGACAAGCCCATCGTGATGGGCAACATGACCATCCGCACCAGGCTCTGCCCCGGCCACACCCCGGGCGTGACCAGCTTCTTCTTTGAGGATACCGACGAGAAGACCGGCAAGACCTACCGCTGCGCCCTGCACGGCGGTCTGGGTGTCAACCCGATGATGCGCCCCCAGAACCTGACCGAGCTGGGCTACCCCGTGGAGATGGCACACCGCTTTATCCGCGACTGCTATGAGCTGGCCAAGATGCCGGTGGACATCGCCCTGTCCAGCCACCTGAATCAGGCCAACATTCTGCCCAACATCCCCAAGGACCCGGACGATTACACCGTGTTCATTGCCGATTACGCCTGGGCCGATGTCCTGATCAACCGTGCCGACGCCACCAAGGAGTTCTACCCCGAAGTCTACGGCAACAAGTGATCGCAAAAAGGAGCGCCTATTTATGGAAAAGAAGTTTCACTATGCTTCCACCGCCGGCCGCCTTGGCATGAGCAAGGAAGCGCTGGCGACCCATTGGGAACACGCCATTCCCGTTTACCGCAATGCACCCCATGTCTGGAATGTGGGCGGCCAGGACAACGTGGCCTCCTTCCTGCTGGACACCGGCGAGGGCCTGATCCTCATTGATACCGGTCTGTGCCCGGAGACGTTCTACCTGCTGATCGACCGCATCTGGCGTTCCGGCCACGACCCCAAGGACATCAAGAAGATCTTCCTGACCCACTGGCACGGCGATCATTCCTGCTGTGCCCGTGTCCTGCACGAGATGACCGGCGCCGAGATCTGGCTGTCCAAGGAGGATGAGGTGGAACACCAGAAGCACGCGGAAGATACCTTCCCGGCTTATGTGACCCCCTATACTGTGACCAACTTCTACGATATGGATCATCCGCTGAAGATGGGCCGGTTCACCATCACCTTCCGCCTCTGCCCCGGCCACACTCCGGGCGTGACCAGCTTCTTCTTTGAGGATACCGACGAGAAGACTGGCAAGACCTACCGCTGCGCCCTGCACGGCGGTCTGGGTGTGGGCCAGATGAGCAAGGAGGGCATTGCCAAGAGCGGCGATGACCCCGAGCTGCCCCACCGCTTCATCCGCGACTGCTATGAGCTGGCCAAGATGCCGGTGGACATTGCACTGGCAAGCCACCTGAACCAGAACAACATCCTGCCCAACATCCCTGCCGACCCGGACGATTACACCGTGTTTGTGGCCGACTACGCCTGGGCGGACGTTCTGATCAACCGCGCCGAGGCTGTGAAGAAGTTCTACCCTGAAATCTACGGGACTGCCGAGGAATAACCGGCACTCGGATCACCAAGGCGCAAGTCGATGCAATGCGGCTTGCGCTTTTGGTGCTGAATAC
>CAVDVT010000042.1:0-9246 GCA_963612415.1 bacterium
GGATGTGACCCGCGCCTACGACCAGATCAATGATCTGAGCGAGGAGCTGGAAGATCTGGAAGCCGACCTCTATGAGGACGACGATGCCGGGGACGATACCGACGCGGACGAAGAAACATCCGACGAAGATGAGGACGACGACAGCGATGATGACATTGCCAGCGAGCCGTTCTATGAGGTGGCCTGCCCCAACTGCGGCGAGACCGTTTACGTCAGCGAGGATGATCTGGACGCCGGGGAAGCCAACTGTGCCCACTGCGGTGTGACTTTTGAAGTTGCACTGGAAGGCGATGAGGACGATGCTGAGGAGGACGGCCCTGTGCAGTACGAGGTGACCTGCCCGGACTGCGGTCAGACCTCTGTGTTTGACGAGGAAGAACTGCTGGACGGTTCTCCCAAGTGCCCCGGCTGCGGCAAACCGCTGGACTTTGAAGTGACCGAAGATTAAGAGCGCAAAAAATGGCTGTTTCCTTTCGGAAACAGCCATTTTTGTTTTGTTCAGCGATTCTCGTTTGCCTTCTGCAGCCAGATGCTGCCGATGTCCAGTGCGTTGTACAGGCCGTTCTTGGTGGCCTGACGGAACACACGGGCTTCGGGGGCAAGGCTGTCGTTGGTGGAAAACACCTGAATGTGGACTTTATCGGCCACATCCAGCCCGCCCACGGGCTTGGTGCTTAAAATCTGCATGCGCAGCACATAAGGGTCGGTCATACGGCCGTAATACAGCTCGTTGTCCTTGCGGACGAGGGGCTTGCCTTTATAAGTCAGTTTCGGAGTAAATGGCATCGTGAAAGCCTCCCTATCGTTTAGTTCACTTTAGTATATCACATCTGCCGGGATGGATGCAAGCCGGAAGGGGGGCATCGGCAGATTTTTCTGTGCCGGAAGTTTTTTCTTGACAAACTGCGGGCAGATGTGTTATCTTGGAGCCAGAAGAACGGTTCTGCCTGCTGACGGAGTCTTGTGGAGTACCACAGTGTGGGCAAAACCGGGTTTATGAATGCCGACCGTCTGGGCAGCCTTGCGCAATTGCTGCGCAAAGCTGTCCTTTTTGCATTTCAGGGAGGAACGCGTCATGAAGTCTGATATCGAGATCGCACAGGAAGCCAAGATGAAGCCCATCACGGAGATCGCCGCATCCCTCGGCCTTGCCGATGAGGACGTGATCCCCTACGGCCGCTACAAGGCCAAGATCAACCACCGGCTCATCCACAAGGCGGAAAAGCAGGGCAAGATGATCCTGGTAACGGCCATCAGCCCCACCCCGGCCGGTGAGGGCAAGACCACCACCAGCGTGGGCCTGGCCGATGCCATGAACGCACTGGGCAAAAAGACCATGCTCTGCCTGCGTGAGCCCAGCCTGGGCCCCGTGTTCGGCGTCAAAGGCGGCGCAGCCGGCGGCGGCTATGCACAGGTGGTGCCCATGGAGGACATCAACCTCCACTTCACCGGCGATCTGCACGCCATTGGTGCAGCCAACAATCTGCTGGCTGCCATGATCGACAACAGCATCCAGCAGGGCAATCCCCTGAACATCGACCCCCGCCGCATTACCTGGAAGCGCTGCATGGACATGAACGACCGCCAGCTCCGCTTCATCGTGGACGGTCTGGGCGGCAAGGTCAACGGCACCCCCCGCGAGGATGGCTTTGACATCACCGTTGCCAGCGAAGTCATGGCCATCTTCTGTCTGGCCACCAGCATTTCCGATCTGAAGGAGCGGCTGTCGAAGATCGTCTGCGCCTACACCTACGATGGCAAGCCCGTTACTGCCGGGGAGATCGGCGCTGCCGGTGCCATGACCGCCCTGCTGAAGGATGCCCTTGACCCGAACCTGGTCCAGACGCTGGAAAACAATCCCGCCATCATCCACGGCGGCCCCTTTGCCAACATTGCCCACGGCTGCAACAGCGTCATGGCCACCAAGCTCAGTCTCTCGCTGGCCGATTATGTTATCACGGAGGCGGGCTTTGGTGCCGACCTGGGCGCCGAAAAATTCCTGGACATCAAGTGCCGCTATGCGGGCATTGCCCCCAGTGCCTGTGTACTGGTGGCCACCGTCCGTGCCCTCAAGAGCCACGGCGGCGTGGCCAAGGCCGACCTGAACCGGCCCAACCTTGAGGCCGTCAAGGCTGGTGCCTCCAATCTGGTGCGTCACATTGACAACCTGAAGAATGGCTTCGGCCTGCCCGTGGTGGTGGCCATCAACGCTTTCCCCACCGATACCCCCGAGGAACAGGCTTACGTGGAGCAGGTCTGTGCCGAGCAGGGCGTGCCCTGTGTCCTGAGCGAGGTGTTCGCCAAGGGCGGCGAGGGCGGCAAGGCGCTGGCCGAAAAGGTGCTGGAGATCATGGAAGACCGCCCGGTGCAGTACGTCTACCCGCTGGAGATGCCCCTGAAAGACAAGGTCAAGGCCATTGCCACTAAGATCTACCGCGCCGACGGCGTGAACTTCAGCGCCGCCGCCTCCAAGACGCTGGCAGAGCTGACCGAGCTGGGCTACGGGAACCTGCCGGTCTGCATTGCCAAGACCCAGTACAGCTTCAGCGACAACGCCAAGCTGACCGGTGCCCCCACCGGCTTTACTATGGAAGTGCGGGAAGTCCGCCTTGCCGCCGGTGCCGGTTTTGTGGTGGTCATCTGTGGTAACATCATGACCATGCCCGGCCTGCCCAAGAAGCCCGCCGCCGTCAATATCGATGTGGATGCTGATGGTAAGATCACAGGGCTGTTCTGATACCGTTCCTGTTTCTGCACAGAAAAGCGCCCTTCCGGGTTTGTGAGCCGGAAGGGCGCTTTTTGTCATGCGGGTGTTGGGTCACGCGTTCTTCTGATCTACGGTGTGGGTGGCAAGGTATTCCACCCAGGCGGGGTAACCTTCGGGCTTGATGTGGATGCCGTCGGGCTGGGCATACTCTGCCTTCAGGTCGCCGTTGTCATCGGCCAGCGCTTCCCACAGGTTGAGGAAAGCACAGTTCTTTTCCAGCGCAATGGCGGCCAGCTCGTTGTTGATCTCACACAGCCGTTCCTTGTACAGGCCGGGGTGGCTGTTGCGCACCTCAGGCCGCACCGGCGTGATGGACTGCACGTAGATCTGGGTGTTGGGCAAAGCCTGCGTGATCATGTCCAGCATCAGGCGGTAGTAGGTGAGGAAGCTGGAGTAGTCTCCGTCACGGTTCAGCACGTTGGTGCCCAGCAGGATGTACAGCACCGGCGGCTGCTGGGCAGTCAGAACTTCCATGGGCACTTCGGTCCCGCCATCCCGGCGCTTGCAGGTGGTGCCGTTGACCACTGCACTGGGGCCGACACCGCGGTAGGCACAGAAACTTGCCTCCGGCAGGCCGGAGGAATAGATCTCCATGCCCTGGGTCAGGCTGTCGCCCAAGAAGCAGACATTGGCAAAATAGCTGCGGTCCACGGCGGTGGTCTTGTCCACCGCCGCCAGACGGAAATCCATGGCTGTGGAGCCGGAAGAAAGGGTCTGCACCGTCAGCCGCCGGGCAGGTGTGTAGCTGATGCTGTTCCACTCGGTGCCCTGCAGCTCCTGCTGGAAAATGCTGGGTCCCTGCTCGGCGGCGGGGGTCTGCTCGTGGTGGAGCCGCTTCCACAGCAGCCCCACTGCACTGAGCAGGATGATGAGCAGCAGCAGTGAGACCACGGCAAAAGCCCTGCGCCAGCGCTTGCGGAGGATGCGGCGGCGGTATTCCTGATAATCGGCCATAAAAACACCCGGCTTTCCTTACGTTGTTACCCTCATTATACAGCACCCGGCGGACGGGCGCAAGCGGCAGACAAGCACTTTACGCGATGACGTGATTTGTGGTATACTTATCATGGTTTATTATGAAATCCTGTCGGCGGCGGGGCACAATGCCTGCCGCCGGCCAGAAGCAGAAAGCAGGAATCAGAATTTATGCTGCAAAACCCTGAATTACATTATCTGGACAACGCTGCCACTACCATTGTGGCCCCGGAAGTGGCGGATGTCATTGACAAGGCCATGCGGGAACACTGGGCCAACCCTTCCAGCCTTTATGCCCCCGGTGCGCGGAGCGAGGAAGCCCTGAACGCTGCCCGTGCCGCTGTGGCCCGGACGCTGGGCTGCAAGAGCCGGGAGCTTTATTTTACCTCCTGCGGCAGCGAGGGCAACAACATGGCCCTGCTGGGTGCGGCCCTGACCCGGAAGTTCGGCAAGGGCATTGTGGTGTCCGGCTTTGAACATCCCAGCGTCCAGAAGCCGCTGGAGCGTCTTGCCGCGCTGGGCTACAACGTCACGGTGGTGGACCCCGGCCCGGACGGCAGGCTGGACATCAACAGGATGCTGGAAGCGGTGGACAAGAACACCATTCTGGTGGCCTGCATGATGGTGAACAACGAGATCGGCACCCGGAACGATGTGGAGCGTCTTGCCGCAGAGGTCAAGCGCAAGAACAGCCGCACCATCGTCCATGTGGACGCAGTGCAGGCATGGATGCGGGTGCCCATCAAGCTGGCCAACATCGACACCATGGCAGTCAGCGGCCACAAGATCCACGCGCCCAAGGGCGTGGGTGCGCTCTACCTGAGCGACAGTCTGTATCAGGCCTTCCAGGCCCCCTATCTGGGCGGCGAACAGGAGCGGGAAAAGCGCCCGGGCACCGAGAACCTGCCCTATGCGCTGGGCCTTGCGGCTGCGGCCACCCGCCTGAACAAAACCATGAAAAGCCGGGATGCCGCTGTACGGGCGCTGAACCAGCAGCTGCGGCAGGGGCTGAAAGCCTTTCCGGAGGTGGTCATCAACAGCCCGGACGATGCGGTGCCCGAGGTGCTGAACTTCAGCGAAAACTGCATCAAGAGCGAGACCATGCTGGCTCATCTGGCCCAGCAGCAGGTCTATGTTTCGTCGGCCAGCGCCTGCGGTCGGGGTCAGCCCAGCCACACGCTGGCGGCGATGGGCAGGGACCCGCTGGCCATTGATACGGCCATCCGGGTGTCCTTCTGCGCCGACAATACCCCGGAAGATGTGGATGCCTTCCTCAATGCCTTCGAGGACGGTATGAAGCATTTGCAGAGGATCAAAAGATAAACGGACACTCCGTACAACCTCTCCGTCAATGCTTCGCATTGCCACCTCCCCTGGTAGGGGAGGCAAGAGAACAGCAGCGTAAACTTGGCTCCCCTACTAGGGGAGCTGCTGAGCGCAGCGAAGCTGAGAGGTTGGACGAAGGATGACTTGACAAGAAAGATAGGAGTTTACAAAGAATGCGTGAAATCATAATGGGCTATCAGGGTGAGATGTCCCTGAAAGGCCTGAACCGCAACCAGTTCGAGTCGGCCATGATGAAGATCCTGCGCTACCGGCTCAAGACCGTGGGCAAGTTCCGGGTGTACTGCACCCAGTCCACCTTTTATATGGAACCTGAGGAAGACGACATCGACATGGACCTGGCCTTTGACCGGGTACGCACCGTGTTCGGCCTTGCGGCCCTGAGCCGTGCCGTGGTCTGCGAGAAGGACTTTGACACCATCTGCCAGACTGCTGAGGACTATCTGGGGGCCAGCCTGCACGGCATCAAGACCTTCAAGGTGGAGGCCCGCCGTTCCGACAAGACTTACCCCATGACCAGCCCGGAACTGATGCGGGAACTGGGTGCCTACCTGCTGGGCAAGCACAACTACCTGCGGGTGGATGTGAAGAACCCGCAGTTCAAGGTCATTGTGGAGATTCGCGATTACGGCGCGTATATTCACGGTCCGAAAATACCCGGTGAGGGCGGTCTGCCTGTGGGAACTTCCGGCCGTGCCCTGAATATGCTCTCCGGCGGCATCGACAGCCCGGTGGCTGCTTACCGGATGGCAAAGCGTGGTCTGGCCCTGGATCACATCCATTTTGCGTCCCCTCCGTATACTTCGGAGCGTGCAAAACTCAAAGTTAAGGCTCTGGCCCAGAAGATCACCCCTTACACCGGCAGTTCCAACCTGTTTGTGGTGCCCTACACCAAGCCTCAGGAGTACATCCGCGACAATGCCCCGGATGTGCTGTTCACGGTGCTGATGCGCCGCAGCATGATGCGCATTGCCAATGTCATTGCCAAAAAGCAGGGCTGTGAGGCCCTTGTCACCGGCGAGAGTCTGGCTCAGGTGGCCAGCCAGACTGTCAAGGCCCTGCAATGCACCGATGCCGCTCAGGATCTGCCCATCCTGCGGCCCCTGATCGGCATGGACAAGACCGAGATCATTGAGACTTCCCGCCACATTGGCACCTTTGAGACCAGCATCCTGCCCTATGAGGACTGCTGCACCATCTTCACCCCGCCGCACCCGAAGATCCGCCCTGAGCTGGAGGAGATCCTTGCGGCCGAAGCTGCCATGCCGGGTCTGGCTGAGCTGGAAGCCGAAGCCGCTGAGAACACCGAGCGCATCCGCATCCGGATCACCGACGAGATCGAGTTTGAGGGGTGAGATTCCATGACTGCTGAGATCATCAGTGTGGGCACCGAGCTTCTGCTCGGCAATATCCTGAACACCAACGCCCAGTACCTGAGCCGGGAACTGGCGGATCTGGGCATCACCGTCCAGCGGGAAAGCACCATTGGCGACAACCATGACCGGCTGGCGGATTTTGTAAACGAGGCAAAAAGCCGCTGCGACCTGCTGGTGTTCACCGGTGGACTGGGCCCCACGGCGGACGACCTGACCAAGGAGACGGTGGCGGCCTGCTATGGCGACACCCTGGCCTTTGACGAGAGCGAGTGGAAGAAGATCACCGATTACTTTGCCCGCTCCGGCCGGGTGACCACCCCCAACAACCGCAAACAGGCCATGGTGCCGGTGAACGGACACAAGATCATCAACAACCACGGCACCGCCCCCGGTGCGTGGTTTGAGCAGGACGGCCGCTGTGCTGTCCTGATGCCGGGCGTGCCCAACGAGATGAAGGCCATGTGGACCGAGAGCGTCCGCCCCCTGCTGCTGGCCCGGCAGAACTGCACCCTGCACTCCGTGACCCTGCGGGTGCTGGGCGGCGAGAGCAACCTGGAATATAAGGTGCGTGACCTGCTGGAAAACGCAAACCCCACAGCCGCCATCTATTGCAAGACCGGCGAGTGCGAGATCCGGATCACGGCCCGGGCGGCAACGGAGGCCGAGGGCGAAAAAATGTGCCGCGCATATGCCAAAAAGTTCTATGATCTGCTGGGCGATGCGGTGTATGATGAAGATGTGGCCGGGCTGGAGGAAACGCTGGTGCATACCCTGAAGGAAAAGGGACTCACCGTTTCCACTGCGGAAAGCTGCACCGGCGGCATGATCGCACAGCGCATCACGTCGGTGTCGGGTTCCAGCGAGGTGTTCGGCTACGGCTTTGTGACCTATTGGGAGCAGGCAAAGGCCCGGCTGGTGGGCGTGGAACCGGAAGTCATTGCAAAGTACAATGTGGTGTCGGCTCCGGTGGCCGCCCAGATGGCGCTGGGCGCTGCCGCAGTGTCCGGGGCGGACATCGGCATCAGCGTGACCGGCGTGGCCGGCCCCACCGGCGGCGATGCAGTCCGCCCGGTGGGCACGGTCTATCTGGGGGCTGCCCGGGACGGCGTGGCGTATGTCAAAAAGATCTTCGTCTCCCGCCCGGACCGCGCTCTGGTGCGCGCCCGCGCCGTACAGACCGCCCTGGAGCTGGCCCTGCGGCTGGCACAGGACAAGATCCCTGCAGGCACAGAGCCCCTTGCTCAGGCCGAACAGCACAGCGCCGAAGCGCTGGACAAGCTGAATGAGGTGTTCCTGAGCCACTAAAAACGCAGGGGGAATGCAGGTTGACACAGCAAGAGGGTGCCGCATGTGTGCTGCGGCTGTTCGGGGTCCCGTCCACAGCTGTCAGCACAGCGGTGGAAAACTTTCCGCCCCAGTGGAAGGCCGCGGCTCAGTGGAAAAGCCGGGGCGCGGAAACACTGGTGGCCGTGCAGGCGCAGAGTTCTTCTGGCCTGAAAAAGGCGGCGCAGGCCCTGCGGCAGACCTTTTCTGCGGACCTGTACGGGGCAGGGCAGACCACCCTGCCGGCTGCGGTGGTGGATGCGCTGGAGGGCCACGACAAGCTGCTCATCTGTGCTGATGCCGCTGCAGGCGCCCTGCTGGATGCCCGGCTGGAAACAGTGTCCGGCGCAGAAAAGGTCTTTGATTTTGGCGCGCTGAGCTATGCCCACCCCAAAACGGCGCAGCAGATCGCAAAGCGGGCTGCTGCCCGCCTGCCCAAAGGCTGTGCGGACCCCGTGTGGCAGACCCTGGCCCGGGCACAGGCTGCCCGCCGGGTGGTGGGGGCCGACCTTTCAGTTGCCTGCACGGAAGCGGAAACGGCCGTGACCCTTGCCCTGAGCAGCAAAAAAGGCTGCTGGCTGCGCACGGTCCCGGCGGGGGAGCAGCCTGCCCTCTGGCTGCTGGATATGATCCGCCGCGCCGCTGTGGACAAGCCGCAGGCGGAGGGCACCGGCTTTCTGCCCGCCCGCAAGGCGGCAAAGAAAAATGCCCTGCCGGGGCCGGAGCCCCGCCGTCATCCGCTGCGCCGGGTGTGCATCGGGGCCGGGGTGCTGGTGCTGGCGGCTGCGCTCTGCATTGTGGGAGCATGGATCTGTACCGGCGGCAACTTCTATGCGCTGCCGCAGCAGCTGCGCACCCTGCTGGCAGAGCATGTGCCCCGCCCCGGGGCAACACTGGTCTGAAATGAGTGATGGGAGCCATTCTGCCGCGCGACAGCGTGACGGGATGGCTCCATTTTTCTGATTTTACAGAAAGTTCACCCAAAAACCGGATAAAATCCATCCTCCGGGTTTGACGGGTTTTCGGGTTTGGTGTATCATATAAACAGTATGTGGTTTTTCTGCTGCTGGGCGGCCTGCCGCCCCGATTTTGATAGATGAGGTGTAATGAATGTCCCTTGCTGAAAAACTCTTTGGCAGCTTCTCGGATCGGGAGCTGAAAAAGATCAATCCCATTACCAAAAAGGTTCTGGCACTGGAGCCCAAGTATCAGGCAATGTCGGATGCTGAGCTGCAGGCCCAGACCCCTGCCCTGAAGGAGCGGCTGGCCAACGGCGAGACGCTGGACGATATCCTGCCCGATGCGTTTGCCGTCTGCCGCGAGGCAGCCTGGCGTGTGCTGGGCATGAAGCATTTCCCGGTGCAGATCACCGGCGGCATTGCCCTGCACCGCGGCGCCATTGCCGAGATGCAGACCGGTGAAGGCAGGACCCTGGTGGCCACCCTGCCCGCCTACCTGAAC
>CAVDVT010000043.1:0-9073 GCA_963612415.1 bacterium
GAGGAGATCATCAAGCTGGCGCTCCGGGGCATGGCAGGCAGGAGGTAATCCATGCAGGACGAAACCGCGCTCTACGGCGCAAAAATGATGCAGCCCGGGCTGACCACGGCGGACAATGAGGAAAACAGCCTCCGCCAGCAGCATCTGGAAGATTATATCGGGCAGGACAAGGTAAAGCAGAACCTCAAGATCTATCTGGAAGCAGCCAAGCGGCGCGGGGAACCCATGGATCACATCCTGCTCTACGGCCCTCCGGGTCTGGGCAAGACCACGCTGGCGGGCATCATTGCCAACGAGATGGGGGTGCAGATCCGCATCACCAGCGGCCCGGCCATTGAAAAGCCCGGTGACCTTGCTGCCCTGCTGACCAACCTGCAGGAGGGCGATGTGCTGTTCATCGATGAGATCCACCGCCTTTCCCGGCAGGTGGAAGAAGTGCTGTACCCCGCGCTGGAAGATTACGCACTGGACATCATGATCGGCAAGGGCCCCAGCGCCCAGAGCATCCGGATCAACCTGCCCCGCTTCACGCTGGTGGGTGCCACCACCCGGGCAGGCCAGATCACCGGCCCCCTGCGCGACCGCTTTGGCGTGCTGCTCAAGCTGGAGCTGTACAGCCCCGATGAGCTGAGCCGGATCATCCAGCGCTCCGCAGGCATCCTGGATCAGCCCATCACCCCCGAGGGGGCTTATGAGCTGGCCAAGTGCAGCCGGGGCACCCCCCGTGTGGCAAACCGCTTTTTGAAGCGTGTCCGCGATTTTGCCACGGTGCTGGGCGATGGCGTCATCGACCGGGATGTTTCCCTGATGAGCCTGAAGCGGATGGACGTGGATGCTTTGGGTCTGGACGAGCTGGACCGCAGCCTGCTGCGCGCCATCATTGAGATGTACAACGGCGGGCCGGTGGGTCTGGAAACACTGGCGGCCGCCCTTGGCGAGGAAGCCGTCACGCTGGAAGACCTGTGTGAGCCCTATCTGATGCAGATGGGCTTTTTGACCCGCACCCCCCGGGGCCGCTGTGCCACCCGCCTTGCTTACGAGCATCTGGGTCTGAAGGCTCCGGAGAGCGGGACCCCTGAGGACAACGGCCAGCAAAGTCTGTTTTAAGTGAAATGATGAAAGGAGGACGCTTATGCGCCCCGCAGATACATGGAAAGATTATGAGCTGCTGGATGCCACCGGCGGCAACCGCCTGGAGCGCTGGGGAGAGACCATCCTCATCCGGCCCGACCCGCAGGTGGTCTGGAAGACCCCCAAGCAGAGCCCGCTCTGGGCCAAGGCAGACGCCATTTACCACCGCTCCAACCAGGGCGGCGGTGAGTGGGAATACCGCCGCCGTCTGCCGGAAAAATGGAAGATCTCCTGCGGTGAAGGGGAGGACAAGCTGACCCTGATCGTCAGCCCCACCGGTTTCAAGCACACGGGCGTGTTCCCGGAGCAGGCGGTCAACTGGGCCTGGTATGCCAAAAAGATCCGTGCCGCAGGCCGCCCCGTGAAGGTGCTGAACCTGTTTGGCTACACCGGCGGCGCCACGCTGGCCTGTGCGGCGGCGGGGGCCACCGTCTGCCATGTGGACGCCTCCAAGGGCATTGTGGCCTGGGGCAAGGACAACGCGGCGGCCAGCGGTCTGGCCGACCGGCCCATCCGCTGGCTGGTGGACGACTGTGCCAAGTTCGTAGCCCGGGAAAAGCGCCGCGGCAACACCTACGACGGCATCATCATGGACCCGCCCAGCTATGGCCGCGGCCCCGGCGGCGAGATCTGGAAGCTGGAAGACTGCATCTATGACCTTGTGAGCCAGTGCGAGGAAGTGCTGAGCGAAAACCCGCTGTTCTTTGCCGTCAACAGCTACACCACCGGCCTGTCGCCCGCCGTGATGGAGTATATGCTCAAGACCACGCTGGTGCCCCGCTTTGGCGGACATACCAGCTGCGATGAGATCGGCCTGCCCGTTTCCGCCACCGGCGGCGTGGTGCCCTGCGGCGCAACGGCGATCTGGGAAGAATAATTTTGGGAAGGGGTACAGCCCTTTTGAGAAGGGCGCACCACCGGAAAGAGAAAACAGATGGAAGAAACGATTTTAACTGCACAAGATCTGAAGTTCCGCTACGACATTGAGCAGCCGGTCTATGCACTGGACGGCGTGTCTGCGCAGGTGCAGCGCGGCGAGTTCGTGGCGGTGCTGGGTGCCAACGGCTGCGGCAAGTCCACGCTGGCCAAGCACTTCAATGCCATTCTCCTGCCGGAGAGCGGCACCGTGCTGGTGGAAGGCATGGACACGAAGGACGAAGACAAGATCTACGACATCCGCCAGACCGTGGGCATGGTGTTCCAGAGCCCGGACAACCAGATCGTGGCCACGGTGGTGGAAGAAGACGTGGCCTTTGCGCTGGAAAATCTGGGCGTTCCGCCCGAGGAGATGCGCCGCCGGGTGGACGATGCCATGAAGATGGCGGGCATCTACGAATACCGGGAGCGGGCGCCCCACAACCTGTCCGGCGGCCAGAAGCAGCGCGTTGCCATTGCAGGCGTGGTGGCCATGCGGCCCGACTGCCTGATCCTGGACGAAGCCACTGCCATGCTGGACCCCCGGGGCCGTGAGCAGGTGATGCAGACCATCCACCACCTGAACAAGAACATGGGCATCACCGTGGTGTCCATCACCCACTATATGGAAGAAGCTGCACAGGCCGACCGCGTTCTTGTGATGAGCAAGGGCCGCGTTGTGATGGAAGGCACCCCCAAAGAGGTGTTCAGCCAGACCGAAAAGGTGCGGGCGCTCCGTCTGGATGTGCCGCAGGCTGCCGAGCTGCGGGATGAGCTGGTCAAGGCCGGCATCCCCATGCCGGAGGGCATCATCGACACCGGCGAATGCGCACAGGCTCTGTACGAGCTGCTGAAGTAAGGGGGGACGGAGAATGGGAAGCATTATTCAAGTAGAACACCTGAGCTATGTCTACAACCCGGGCATGCCCAACGCCGTCACCGCGCTGGATGACGTGAGCTTTGAGGTGGAAGAAGGCGACTTTGTGGGCATCATCGGGGCCACCGGTTCCGGCAAAAGCACCCTGATCACCCACATGAACGGCCTGAACAAGCCCACCAGCGGCAGGATCATCATCGATGGCCGCGACCTGTGGGCCGAGCCGGAAAAGATCCGCGATTTCCGTTTCCTCACCGGACTGGTGTTCCAGTACCCGGAGTATCAGCTGTTTGAGGAGACCTGCTATAAAGACATTGCGTTCGGCCCCAAAAACATGGGTCTGGACGAAGCCGAGATCGACAAGCGGGTACATGAAGCAGCCGCCTTTGTCGGTCTGGACGAAGCGCTGCTGGAGCGCAGCCCCTTTGAGCTGTCCGGCGGCCAGAAGCGCCGTGTGGCCGTGGCCGGTGTGATGGCCATGAAGCCCCGCATCCTGGTGCTGGACGAGCCCGCAGCGGGCCTTGACCCCGAGGGCCGGGACGAGATCCTGGGCGAGGTGAAGGAGTATCACAAAAAGACCGGCACCACCGTGCTGCTGGTGTCCCACAGCATGGAGGACATTGCCAAGTACGCTGACCGCGTGCTGGTGATGAGCAACAAGAAGATCGCCATGTACGACACCGTGGAAAAGGTGTTTGCCCGCGCCCCGGAGCTGCTGGAGCTGGGCCTGAGCGTGCCGCAGGTGACAAAGATCTTTCTCAAGCTGCGGGAGATGGGCGTGGATGTCCCGGCGGATGTCTACACCGTGCCCTATGCCGTCAAGATGATCATGGAAGCAAAAAAGCGGCGCGATGCAGGCGAGAGCCTTGTGCTGCCCCGTGAGGACAGCCGGAAAGGGGGCGCTGAAAAATGCTGAGAGATATCACCATTGGCCAGCACTTCCCCGGAAACAGTCTGGTCCACAAGTTTGATCCCCGGATGAAGCTGGTGCTGACCATCGTCTACATCATCCTGCTGTTTGCAGCGTCCAATCCGCTGGGTCTGGCGCTGTCCATCCTGTTCCTTGTGGCCATGTATGCCATGGCAAAGATCCCCTTCAAGCTCATCACCAAGAGCCTGAAGCCCATTTTCCCCATCATCCTGTTCACGGCGGTGCTGAACCTGTTCTTCGTCTCGGGCGAGGGGGAGCCGCTGGTGCATTTCTGGGTGCTGAACATCTATGCCGAGGGCGTGCGCTACGCCGTTCTGATGGCGGTGCGCGTTATGGCGCTGATCGCAGGCACCAGCCTGCTGACCTACACCACCAGCCCCATCGTGCTGACGGATGCCATTGAGCAGCTGCTCAAGCCCCTTGGAAAGCTGCACTTCCCAGTGCATGAACTTGCCATGATGATGAGCATTGCCCTGCGGTTCATCCCCACCCTGATCGAGGAGACCGACAAGATCATGAACGCCCAGAAAGCCCGTGGCGCCATGCTGGACAACGGCTCCATGACGGAGCGGGTCAAGGCACTGGTGCCGGTGCTGATCCCGCTGTTCATCTCGGCGTTCCGCCGTGCCGATGAGCTGGCCATGGCCATGGAGTGCCGGTGCTACCGGGGCGGCGACGGCCGCACCCGCCTGAAGGTGCTGCGCTGCACCAGGCAGGATTACATCGACCTTGCCTTCTGCATCGTCTGCTTTGCGGTGATCCTGTCGTCCAGACTGGTGTTCCCGAATTTCTGATGCTATGAACTATTTACTGACTCTTGCCTATGATGGCACCCATTACTGCGGCTTTCAGGTGCAGCCCAACGGACGCAGTGTGGCCCAGACTTTTCAGGATGGGCTGGAAGCGGTGCTGGGCACCCGCCCCGACATCAAGGGGTGCAGCCGCACCGATGCCGGCGTCCATGCGCTGGGCTTTGCGCTGAATTTCCACGCCGAGACCCGCATCCCGCCGGAAAAGCTGCCGCTGGCCCTGAACCAGCACCTGCCCCCGGACATCCGGGTGCTGAGTGCCCGGGTGGTGCCTGATGACTTTCATGCCCGGTATGCGGCCCACACCAAAACCTATCTGTACCGCATCCACAACCACCCCATCGATTCCCCCTTTGATGAAAAATACTACACCCGGGTGCCCAAGCATCTGGATGTGAAAAAAATGCAGCAGGCGGCGGAAAAGTTTGTGGGCAGGCATGATTTTCTTGCCCTGTGCGCGGCGGGGTCCTCTGCCGCTGCCCATGGCGACACGGTGCGAACCATCACGGCCTGCACTGTGGCCCGGAAGGGCGACGAGGTGGACATTACCGTGACCGCCGACGGCTACCTGTACAACATGGTGCGCATTCTGGCGGGCACCCTGTGTGAGGTGGGTGCGGGCCGCATGGCCCCGGATGCCATCCCCGGCATCCTTGCCAGCTGCGACCGCAGCAAGGCCGGGCCGACGCTGCCTGCAAAGGGATTATTTTTGAAGAAGGTTGAGTACGAGCTATGAGAAAAAATCGTAACCGCCCGGAGAGCGACGAGCCGCTTTCGGCCGGGCGGGTCGAATATCTGGAAGCTGCCCGGCAGCGGGTGCGCACCAGACGCATCCGCCGCACGGCGGTGCTGCTGGTGCTGCTGACGGCGGTGGTGCTGTTTGCCACCGGTCTGGCGGGCAGTTCCGTGGCGGCCCTGAAAGACCTGACCGATACCGCCCGCATCGCGCTGATGCCGGGGCCCGGGTGGCCCCAGCAGACCGGCGTGATGGAGCTGACGGCGGTGCAGCCGCTGACCGGAAGCTTTGTGGAGCTGGGGGACGAGGGCTGTGTGGTCTGGTCCCGCACCGGCAAAAAGCTCAACTCCATCCAGAGCGGCTACGGCCGCCCAGCGCTGGCGGCGGGCAAGACCCGCTTTGTGCTGTACAACCGCTCCGGCAACGAGCTGCGGGTGGAGAGCCGCACCCAGAACCTTTATACAAAACAGCTGGAAAACAGCATCTTCCTCTGTGCCATGTCCGACAACGGCACCCTTGCCGTGGTCACCGAAGACCCCAGCAGCATGGCGCGGCTGCTGGTATACAGCCCCACCATGGAGCAGCAGCTCAGCTGGAGCATGTCCTCCAACGACGGCACCCCCCTGCGCATGGCCTTTTCCCCCGACAGCCGGAAGCTGGCGGCTGCCGCAGTGACCGTGAGCGGCGGACAGGTGATGACCAACCTCTATCTGGTGGATCTGGCGCAGGGCGACCCGGTCAGCTTGACCAACCAGAGCGGTGTGCCCCAGTGGCTGGGCTGGACATCGGCCTCTACCATTCTGGCCGTTTACGACACCAAAGCTGTCCTCTACAATGCGGGCGGCGGGGAGCGCGCTGTTTATGATTTTGCGGGCACAGAGCTTGCGGATGTCTCGGTGGATGCGGCGGGCAATGCCGCGCTGCTGCTGACTTCCGGACAGATGTATCAGGCCGTGACGCTGGACAGGAACCTCGGCATTCAGTTCAGCGCATCGGTGCCGGCCGCCAATTCCATTGTGCGGGCTGGGAATCTGTTCTACCTGCTGGCCGACAACGCCGTGGAATGCTACGACGCTTCCGGCACCCAGCAGTGGAGCCAGAACCTCTCGGTGCGTCCGCAGGCACTGCTGGCCGACAGCAAGACCCTGCTGCTGTTCAGTGGAAATACGGTGGAGCAGCTGACGGCACCGCAATCACAACAATAAGGTTAAATGTATGTTCAAGAATCCGTCATTTCTTTTTGATATCCTATGTACGGTAGTCTGGCTCGTTCTGGCGGTGCGGTACGCCCGCAAGGGCTTTCTGGCTTCTACCGTCCAGATGACCGGAACGCTGTTCAGCGTGCTGGGCGCCAAAGCCTTTTCAGGCTGGGCTGCCGGGCAGGTGTTTGAGCGCTTTCTGGCCGGAAGCTTCCGGGACCAGATCGCGGCCAGCATTGCAGAGGGCGGTGCTGTGAGTCTGACCGGCATCGCGGACAAGTACGCGGGCTTTCTGCCGGAAAGCTTCCGGGCCTCCATTGTGGAAGCCTGCGAGCGCTCCCTTTCTGCAGTTCTCAACGACAACGCAGTGCTGCTGGCCGATGCCATCGTCCAGAAAGTGCTGGCGCCGCTGCTCACGCCGGTGATCTCGCTGGTACTGTTCTTTGTGGCGTTCGCCCTGCTGCGGATGCTCATCAGCATGTGGGTCACGGTGCTGGGGCTGGTAAACAAGCTGCCCGTCATTGGCACAGTGAACCGCTGGCTGGGCTGGGTCACCGGCATTACCGCCAGCCTGCTGGATATCTATCTGGTGCTGTGCGTCGTCTGGGCGCTCATCGTCATCACCGGCGGCAATCTGACCGTGCTGAACGACACGGTCATGAGCGGCAGCCTTTATTATAAAGTATTCAATGTGTTCAACCCGTTCATCTGACGGGTGGGAAAAGGAGGAACAATGCTCTGCATTCGATGCCAGAAGCGGCCGGCCATCATCTTTGTCCAGCGGATGGAGAATGGCCAGATGAAAAATGAGGGGTACTGCCTGCACTGTGCCCGGGAACTGCATATCAAGCCTGTGGAAGACCTGATGAAGCAGTTCGGTATGTCCGACGAGGACATGGACAACATGGAAGACCGGATGGAAAACATGATGCAGGAGATGGAGGAGAGCGGCGGCATGGGCAACCCCTTCTCCATGATGATGAATATGGGCCGTCCCGACGAAGAAGACGGCGACAGCGACCTTGTGCCCGGTTCCAGTGCCACCTTCCCGCTGGGGGTGAACGGCGGAGCCCAGAACGAGAAAACCGACAAAAAGGCTGGAAAAAACGGCAAAAAGCCGCCCCGCCGCAAGTTCCTGGATACCTACTGCGAGAACCTGACCCGCAAGGCCCGGGAGGGCAGGCTGGATGATATCATCGGCCGCGACCGCGAGATCTACCGCACCATCCAGATCCTGAGCCGCCGCCAGAAGAACAACCCCTGCCTCATTGGTGAAGCCGGTGTGGGCAAGACCGCCATTGCCGAGGGCATTGCGGAGCGCATTGCAAAGGGCAATGTGCCCGCCGGACTCAAGGACAAGGAAATCTTCCTGCTGGACCTGACCAGCCTTGTGGCAGGCACCCAGTTCCGCGGCCAGTTCGAGCAGCGGGTCAAGGGCCTGCTGAGCGAGGTCAAGGCTGCAGGCAATGTCATCCTGTTCATCGACGAGATCCACACCATCACCTCAGCCGGTGAGAGCGAGGGCGCCATGAACGCGGGCAACATCCTCAAGCCCGCCCTCTCCCGCGGCGAGATCCAGGTGATCGGTGCCACCACCTTCAATGAGTACCGCAAGTATATTGAAAAGGATCAGGCTCTGGAGCGCCGCTTCCAGCCCGTGCGGGTGGAGGAGCCCAGCGTGGCCGACACGCTGGCCGTGATGGGCGGCATCAAGCACTACTACGAGGAACACCACCACGTGCAGGTGCCTGCCGATGTGCTGAGCGCTGCCGTGACCCTGAGCGAACGGTATATCACCGACCGCTACCTCCCCGACAAGGCCATCGACCTGCTGGACGAGGCCTGCGCCTGCTGCAATCTGGCCCACCCGGTCATCTCCGAGTATCTGGTGATGCAGAAAGAGCTGGCAGACCTCAAGCAGGAAGAAGCCGACATGGAGAACGCCGACGTCAACGAGCCCATTGATTACGAGCGTGTGGCAGAGCGGAAGACCCGCATCGCCCAGCTGGAGCGGGAACTGCCCGCCAAGCAGGCGGCGGCCAGCGAGATCCAGGTGACCATGGACGATGTGGCCAAGGTCATTGAGCTGTGGACGGGCATCCCGGCGGTGAAGATCCGGGAGACCGAGTACGCCAAGCTGGCAAATCTGGAATCCGAGCTGAAAAAGAAGATCATCGGTCAGGACGAGGCTGTGCATCTGGTGGCACAGGCTGTCAAGCGCAGCCGCGCCGACCTTTCGGGCCGCCGCCGTCCCGCCAGCTTCATCTTTGTGGGCCCCACCGGTGTGGGCAAGACCGAACTGGTCAAGCAGCTGGCGAACCAGCTGTTCGACGGCCCCGATCCGCTGATCCGGCTGGATATGAGCGAGTATATGGAAAAGTATGCCGTCTCCCGGATGATCGGTTCGCCTCCGGGCTATGTGGGCTATGAGGAAGCCGGTCAGCTCACCGAGAAAGTCCGCCGCCGCCCCTACAG
>CAVDVT010000044.1:0-8927 GCA_963612415.1 bacterium
GCCTTGTCACGGTGGAAAAGCGGGGCCTGAAGCCCCGGGAACTGCCGCTGGAGGAGATCCCGCAGGGCAAGGTGAAAGACTACCTGCTGGCATCGGCGGCCTGCTTCCCCGCGCTGCGGGCCAAGCAGATCGACGGGGTGCAGTTCCTCGACGGCGGCTACCGCGACAATATGCCCACAGCACTGGCCCAGAAGATGGGCGCCGACGAACTGGTATGTGTGGATCTGGAAGGAGTGGGCATTACCCTGCCCAACCGCACCGGTCTGCCCACCACCATGATCCGCAGTTACTGGGAGCTGGGGGATATCCTCCATTTTGACCCCGATACAGCCCGGCGGAACATCGAGCTGGGCTATTACGACACCCGCCGTGCCATGGGATACCTGCGGGGCTGCGCCTATGCGGTCTCCTGCAGCACCCACAGCTGCGAGGATGCGGCCGCTTTCGACTGGAAATTTACCCAGCTGCAGAAGGCCGTGCGGGACAAGTACCCCGTGACCCTGACGGCGGATGCGGCCCTGAAACTGGCCAACATGAAAGATGCCCAGCTGGCGCCGCTGGAAGCAGCAGCCGAAGACGCTGGGGTGGACCCCACCGTTTACTATACCACCGAGACGCTGGGCAGAGCATTTCTGGAAAAATGCGACCGGGAGCGCATCGAGAGCTTTGCGCCCCTGTTTGAGGGCAGCGGCAATGCCGCACAGGCGGCCCGTGCCGCCCTGCTGCCCAATACATTCTTACAGGCACTTGTGTACCGCGCCCTTACTGGGCCGGTGCTGCCGGAGGTGATCGAAGGATGAAAGTCTATCAGGGACACACGGCCTCCCCGGGGCTGGTCCTGGGGCAGGTCAGTCGGCTGGAGCGTCAGGCTGAGAGCTTCAGTTCCGGCCCTTTCAACCCGGAGCGGGAGCTGGAGCTGCTGGAGAGCGCGGTGCATACCGCACAGAGTGAGCTGGACTCCATGGCCCAGCGCAGCGGCCCCACGGAGGAAGCCATTTTTCTGTTCCAGAGCATGATGCTGGAAGACGAGGGCTTCATGAATGAAGTGAAATTCCAGATCCGGGCGGGCGTCGGTGCAGCGGAGGCCATGGACCGGGTGGGCCACCGCTACGCCAGCCAGCTGGCCAATATGGAAGACAATGCCTACATGCAGCTGCGGAGCGTGGATATCCTGGATGCCGCCCATCGGGTGGTGAACATCCTGATCAACCGCCCCCGGGTCTGGCTGGCACTGGATCATCCGGTGATCCTGGCGGCAGAGATGCTGATGCCCAGCGACCTGTTCAGCGTACCGGCCGGGATGATCCTGGGCATCATCACGTCCGAGGGCAGCCGCCAGAGCCATGCGGCCATCATTGCCCGGGCCATGCACATTCCGGGTGTGGTGCAGGTAGGCAAAGATTTCCTGAACGACTGCGACGGCCGCACCGTGGTGCTGGACGCCAACAACGGCGAGTGCATCCTTGACCCGGACGCTGCCACCCGCCAGCAGGCGGTCAGCCGCATCTGCGAGCTGCAGTGGGAGAGCGAGGAAGCTGACCGGATCAGCGCTCTGCCCAACCGGACAAAAGACGGAACGGAGTTTGAGCTGCTGGCCAACTGCTTTGGGCAGGAGGATATCGAAACGGCCCTGCAGTCCGGTGCCAGCGGCGTGGGCCTGCTGCGCAGCGGCTATATGATGCTGCCCGGCCGTCCGGTGGACGAGCAGGAACAGTATGTGTTCTACCACTCCTGCGTGGCAGCGGCCAAGGGGGGCGTTGTCACGGTGCGCACCTTTGATTTTGGTGCCGACCGTACCGTGGCAGATGCCCATCAGGGGCCGGAATCCTCCAAGCTGGGCCTGCGGGGCATCCGCAGCAGCCTGCGCCGCCCCCATCAGTTCGAGACCCAGATCTGCGCGCTGCTCCGCGCAGCCGCCCATGGCCCGCTGCGGGTCATGTTCCCCATGGTGACCAACCTTGAGGACTGGGACGAAGCCATGAAGCTGGTGGAACACTGCCGCCAGCGTCTGCGGGAGCGGGGCGAAGTGTTCAATGAGGACACGCCCTTTGGCGTGATGCTCAGCGTGCCCTCGGCCTGCCTGACGGCGGAAGAATTTGTGGAACATGGATGCAGCTTTTTTGTCATTGAGACCAATGACCTGATCCAGTACACCCACGCCGTGGACCGTGACCTCTCCATTGCAGAGCGGTACTACCGCCCCGCCAGCCATGCCATGAAAAAACTGATCCGGATGGTGCTGGATGCTGCCCATGCAGGCGGCATCCCCGTGACCATCTGCGGCCTTGCCGTGGGCAACCCCGCCAATACCCTGCAGTATCTGCAGTTGGGCCTGCGCAGCTTCTCCATGAGCCCCCAGAACCTCATCGAGGTCAAAAAAGCGCTGATGGAGGCAAAGGCGGCAGAAAACGGAGAATGATGGATAAAAGGAGAACCTGATATGCCAGCGAAAAAGGCGAATCGAAACAAAACGATCGATACGTCGGTAAATGAGGGAAAAGTCTTTCTGGAACGGTGCATTGCGGTTTCTGAAGCACAGGAAAATGTCGATGCAGTATTGGACAAGACGATCCTGGGAGATATGCTGGAAGTGTGTGGAAAACTTCCCCGCGAGAGCATTGATCTGATCGTTGCAGATCCGCCATATAACCTGACAAAAACATTCAACGGCAATCGTTTTTCCAAAAAGAGTGCAGAAGAATATGAAGCGTATACACGAAGGTGGCTGAGTGCGGTAAAACCGCTGCTGAAGAAAAATGGCTCGATCTATGTTTGCTGTGACTGGGAGACCAGCTTAATCGTGGGCAGGGTCCTGGAAGACTTTTTTCAGGTGCGCAACCGGATCACGTGGCAGCGGGAAAAAGGGCGTGGTGCAAAGGCGAACTGGAAAAACGGAATGGAAGACATCTGGTTTGCGACCAACGGAAATGAGTATACCTTCAATCTGGATGCAGTCAGGGTCCGCAAAAAAGTAATTGCGCCGTATCGTGAAAACGGAAAGCCGAAAGACTGGGTGGAGACAGAAAGAGGAAATTACCGGGATACCTGCCCTTCTAATTTCTGGGATGATATTACGATCCCGTTCTGGTCTATGGCAGAAAACACGGCACACCCCACGCAGAAATCGGAAAAGCTGGTTGCAAAACTTCTGCTGGCATCTTCCAATAAAGGAGATGTGATCCTGGATCCATTTTTAGGCTCCGGAACGACCAGCGTTGTGGCCAAAAAGCTGGAGCGCCATTACATTGGGATCGAAATGGAACCGCAGTATTGTGTCTGGGCGGAACAGCGGCTCCAGAACGCCGAAAAAGATACAGACATACAGGGGTATGTGAATGGCGTGTTCTGGGAACGAAATACGCTGGCGGAACAGAAAACAAAGCAGGCGGCGGATGATAAAACTGCAAGGATAGAAAAAACCGGGAAAGCAAAGCAGCAGACGATGTTTGAACTGTAAAGGAGAACTCCGGATGTACAATAAAGAAGTGTTAGACCGGTTGATCGACTTCATTGCAGAAAATGATGGTGTGGGAGACAAGGCAAAACTGGCACAAAGAGTTCAGGAAGAATTTGGGCTGGTAAAAGACCGGAAGATATTTTACTGTGACTGGTTTGGGATCGTCTTTTGCCAATCGAAGAAAAATTCAAATCGCTTCAGCAATGTGGTCCTGTCGCTTTCAAAGCTGCAGAAATATGATGCAAGGCCGGTGATCGCCTGTCTGGTGACACCGGAGGAAAATTACCTGTTTTTGTGCAATACCACATTTTTGAACAAAATCAGTCATTCGTCCCAGAAGCTGACAGAACAGTGCATCCGGGGCAGCTTTCTGGGCAGTAATATTATCCGGAACTTTGCCGGAAAGGAAAACGAACCGGAAAATTTTGAGTACCTGTTCACAACGCATGAGAATTTTACGTTTGAGGAGAATCTGACAAGACTGGTAGAAGCGACCCATGATATTGTCCCACGGGGAAAGAAATTTGTTCCGTCTGAGGAAGAATATGCCTGCATTCGTGCTTCTGTGCAGCGGGCAAAGGATTTTCTGGACTCAAAAGAGTATCAGATATTGGAAGCAGATCTGGAAAACAGGGTGCATAAGGTGGAAACGGAGATCGCCATTGCGGCGTTCATCGATAATGTGAATCTCCGCGGCAGGATCATAGAATATTTGATCACAGAAGAAGATACCCTGAAAGAAAACCTGATGCGATGCCTGCGGGAACGAAAACCGCTGCCGCCCATTTATACTTCAGATGATTTGGGCGATTATGAATACAGATTCCCTCAGTATTGGACAGAAACGGATATCAAAACAAAGATCCTGTTCTTGGGGAGCAATCCCAAAGGCTATAATGTGGATAAGCTTTTGAAATTCCTTGCGCAGGAAAAGACCGTATATCTTATCTATATTATCGCAATTGGCGAAAATGGAAACCTCAAGACAAAACTTTGCTCAATGTATAATCGACAGTTGATGGAAGGAACGACCGTGATCGATCATTGGGCGGGCAGGAATTCCCGTGGAGCGGCCCAATATGAAGGAAAAGCGCTGGAAAGCATCGTAAATGATTTTGAAAAAGAAATTGACGAGACAAAAGCCAGTCAGTTTCTGGAAGAATTGATTGGAATCGACTGAGGTAAGCAAAAAGGACGGCACATGCCGTCCTTTTTGTATTATACCTGTTTGAAATTACTCTAAGTTTCCCGTCAGAGTCATCACAGCGGAGAGGACTGCCAGCGGGGCGGTCTCACACCGGAGGATGCGGGGGCCAAGGCCCACGGTCTTTGCGCCGGCTTTGGCGGCCATCTCGGCCTCCTCCACGGCAAAGCCGCCCTCGGCGCCGGTGATGACGGCGATCTTCAGCCGCCCGCCGTCGGCAGGCTTTGCGTCAGCCAGCAGCTGGCGCAGGGGCGCGCCGCCCAGCTCGTAGCAGAACAGCACGATGTCATACCCTTCCAGACTGCGGCAGACTGCCCCGAAGTTGGGCAGGGGCAGGGCTACATCCGGCAGAACGCCCCGGCCGCACTGCTTGGCGGCTTCAAAGGCAATGCGGTTGTAGCGCTCGTTTTTCTGCTCCTCTTTTTTAGGGGCGGCCACGCAGTACCGGCTGAAGAAGGGCACAAAATGGGCGCAGCCCAGCTCCACGCCGTGGCGGATGATCTGTTCCAGCTTGTCCTGCTTGGGGTAGCCTGCAAACAGGGTCACTTCCACGCTGGGCTCGGCAGCGCTGGGGTAGCCCGGCTCTACGCTGAACTCCACAGTCTCGGGGCCGAAGCCGGTGATGGTGCCGGTGTATTCCACGGCGTTGCCGTCACATAAGATGACGGTGTCCCCCACCTTGCCCCGCATCACGCGGGACAGGTGGTGTGCGTCGGCGCCGCGCAGCACGGCGGTGCCGTCGGAAATTTCAGTGGTAAAATAACGATGGGGCATAATTTAACCTTTCTTACATACAATGCACTCCCAGCCGCGCTTCTCCTTGACTTCCTGCACGGTCAGGCCGGCGGCTTCCAGCGCGGCGATCACCTCGTCTTTGCGGCTGTCGATGATGCCGCTGGCAATGAAGGTTGCATTCTCAGCCATCAGGCCGGGCACGGCGGGGGCAAGGCTCATAATGGCGTTGGCCACGATGTTGGCGGTGATGATATCATACTTGCCGCTGGCCTTGTCGGACAGGTCGCCCACCAGAACGGTCAGCTTGTCGGCCACGCCGTTCAGGGCAGCGTTCTCGCCTGCGGTGCGCACGGCCACGGGGTCAATGTCCACGCCCTCAGCTGCGGCGGCACCCAGCTTCAGGGCCGCAATGGCAAGGATGCCGCTGCCGGTGCCGATGTCCAGCACCCGCTCGCCGCCCCTGACCCGCTCGTCCAGAGCTTCCAGGCAGAGACTGGTGGTCTCGTGGCCGCCGGTGCCGAAGGCAAGGCCCGGGTCCAGGATCAGCTTCACGCGGTCGGTGTCGTACTCCTGCCAGGAGGGCACGATGGCCAGCCGCTGGCCGATGTCCATGGGGTGGTAGTATTTGCGCCAGCCGTTCTGCCAGTCCTCCTGCTCCACGCCCTCAGTCTCCACGGTGTAGGGGATGCCTGCGGCCTCCATGCGGGCCTGGATGAGCGCCAGCGTTTCCACGGGGGAAGCGCCCGGCTCCAGATACATATGGATGATGACCTGATCCCGGGGCTTGTCCAGCAGCTCCTGCTCGATCAGGTCCACGTGGGCGATCTCGGCCACCTGCTGCTCGATGTCGCTGTAATCTTCAATATAAATGCCGCCCTCGGCGATCATGGTGGCAACGGCCTCGGCGTTGTCGGCGTCGGCCTTGGCCACGGTCAGGCGGATGTCTGTCCATTCCATAACACATTCTCCTTTTGTTCTGCGGGGATTTTTCTATTATAAGTATAGTACCCGATTCCCCGCAAGGATGCAAGGGGCAGGCAAAGATTTGGCGGAAAATGGCAAAAAGAAAGAATTTTTCAAAATCTTGTCCCGAAATGCGCAAAAAATCCAAAAAGTTTTACACGAAAGATGCGAAATCAAGGACTTTTGGTGCAAATTTGTGAAAAAGTTCGCAAAGACTATTTCTTTTTTTCTTAAAATGTGTTAAGATAATGTTACGCAATTATGGACAGCCTGCAACCAGAGGCTTCCATAACAACAACATTCTTTAAGGAGGAATGTGTCTTATGATGAAGTATCTCCAGAAACTGGGCAAAGCGCTGATGCTTCCCGTCGCGGCACTGCCGATCTGCGGCATCCTGATGGGCATTGGCTACGCACTGGCTCCCGCTGTTATGGGTGCTGAGGGCGCAACTTCCGGTGCAGCTTACACCATCGGCTTCCTGCTCATCAAGGCAGGCGGCGCTCTGATCGATAACATGGCTTGGCTGTTCGCCATCGGTGCCGCTGTGGGCCTGGCCGACAACGACGGTACCGCAGGTCTGGCCGGTCTGGTCAGCTTCCTGATGATGCAGCAGCTGCTGAACCCCGCAGTGGTCGGCGCTGTCCGCACCCTCGAGGAAGGCACCACCACCTACATTGCATACCAGAAGGTCGCCGGCAACTCTTTCATCGGCATCCTGGCTGCTATCATTGGTGCTGCATGCTACAACAAGTTCAAGGATACCAAGCTGCCTGACTGGCTGGCATTCTTCTCCGGCAAGCGCTTCGTTGCAATCGCTACCGGTCTGGTGTCCATCGTGGTCTCCGTCATCCTGCTGTTCATCTGGCCCGTCATCTTCGGCGCTCTGGTCGCCATTGGTAACGGCATCGTCGGCATGGGCGGCATCGGCGCCGGCATCTACGCTTTCCTGAACCGTCTGCTGATCCCCACCGGCCTGCATCACGCTCTGAACAACGTGTTCTGGTTCGACACCATCGGTCTGGGCGACCTGAACCACTTCTGGGCAGGCGACGTCACCGGCCAGAACGGTGTTACCTGGAGCCTGGGTATGTACATGTCCGGCTTCTTCCCCTGCATGATGTTCGGTATTGCCGGTGCTGCACTGGCAATGGTCCGTACCGCTAAGAACAAGAAGGCTGCCATCGGTCTGGTGGTTTCCGCTGCTATCTGCGCTTTCGTCTGCGGCGTTACCGAGCCCTTTGAGTTCGGCTTCATGTTCCTGTGCTTCCCGCTGTACGTTGTCTACGCTGCTCTGTACGGCATCTTCACCATCATCACTTACTACTCCGGCTTCCGCGCAGGCTTCTGCTTCTCTGCAGGTGCTACCGACCTGGTGTTCTCTGCATCCCTGCCCGCAGCCGCTAAGACCTGGATGATCATCCCCCTGGGCATCGCTGCCTTCGTGGTGTTCTACGCAGTGTTCTACTTCGCCATCACCAAGTTCGACCTGAAGACCCCCGGCCGTGAGGACGAGGACGCTGAAGAAGCTGAGAAGAAGGTCGTTCTGGCAAACAACAACTACACTGAAGTTGCTGCTGCCGTGCTGAAGGCCATCGGCGGCAAGGAGAACGTCTCCAGCGCCGACTACTGCACCACCCGCCTGCGCTTCTCCATCAAGGATTACACCCAGGTGGACGAGAAGGCTGTCAAGGCTGCTGGCGCTGCCGGTGTCATCCGCCCCGACAAGAACACCTGCCAGGTCATCATCGGCACCAAGGTGCAGTTCGTGTATGATGAGCTGAAGAAGATGCTGTAAGAGATTCCTTACAGCGCTTCCCTGCGGAAGACTGGTTGATTCCGCATCCGTTCCCAAAACGTAAAAAGGCCGCTGAGGGCGGGCGTTTACGCCCCGCTCCCGGCGGCTTTTGGTTTGTTCACAAACCGGCTACCCATTCCGGCAGAAAACGTGCTATACTGGATACACTGAAGCAAAAATACAGGAGGTTCCCACTATGAAGATCATTCGTGCAAAAGATTACAAGGATATGTCCCGCAAAGCTGCCAATATCATTTCTGCGCAGGTCATCATGAAGCCGAACTGCGTGCTGGGTCTGGCCACCGGCGGCACCCCCGTGGGCGCATACGCTCAGCTGGTGGAGTGGTACAACAAGGGCGACCTGGACTTCTCGGAAGTCACCACCGTCAACCTGGACGAGTACCGCGGCCTGCCCAAGGAGCATCCGGAAAGCTACTGGAGCTTCATGCACAAGAACCTGTTTGACAAGGTCAACATCCGCCCCGAGGCCATCCACCTGCCCGACGGCACCAACCCCGATGCAGCCGATGCCTGCGCCAAGTACAACGAGATCATCCACAGCGTGGGCGGCATCGATCTGCAGCTGCTGGGCCTTGGCCCCAACGGCCACATCGGCTTCAACGAGCCGGGCGAAGCCTTTGAGCTGGAGACCCACTGCGTGGATCTGACCGCTGCCACCATCGAGGCCAACAAGCGCTTCTTTGACGGCAACGAGGACCTGGTGCCCAAGCAGGCTTACACCATGGGCATCAAGACCATCATGCAGGCCCGC
>CAVDVT010000045.1:0-8870 GCA_963612415.1 bacterium
GCAGGGGCCAGAGCTGCTCGGGAAGAACGCCGGTCTTGCTTTCTTCGCTGCCGATGTTCACTTCCAGCAGGACATTCTGCACAAGGCCGGCCTTGGTCGCTTCTTTTTCAATGGCGGCCAGCAGGTGTTCGCTGTCCACACTCTGGATCAGGCTGGCCCGGCCCAGCACCTTTTTGATCTTGTTGGTCTGCAGGTGGCCGATAAAATGGCTGGGCTTGCCGCAGTAGGCACCTGCGTCAAAATTGGCGCAGAGTTCCTGCACATGGTTCTCGCCGAATACATCAATGGGCAGGGCGGCGCTTGCCGCCACGGTCTGGGCCGTGCGGGTCTTGCAGGCGGCGCACAGCTGTACCCCGGCGGGGTCACGGCCTGCTTCCCGGGCTGCAGCAGCCATCTTTTCCCGGATGGCCAGCACGGCTTCCCGCATTTCTTCCAGTGTTTTTTCTGCCATAAAAGGTCAATCCTCCTCGGTATATTTTGCGCGCTCTCCGCCAATGAGCTTGGGGCGGGTGCGGGCGCAGAGAATGTTTGCTTCGCCGATTTTATTCAGGCTCAGCCGCACCGGCACGGCCACCCGCTTCAGGTGCATGCCGATCAGGGTGCCGCCGATGTCGATGCCTGCATGGGCGCGGATCTCCTCCACGGCCACCGGGTCTTTGAACTGCTTCCAGCAGGTGGTGGCCCAGCTGCCGCCCGCATGGGGCCGGGGCACCACGCACACTTCCTCCCAGCCATATTTTTCGGCGGCTTCCCGCTCGATGATAATGGCGCGGTTCAGGTGTTCACAGCACTGCGCCGCCAGCCAGATGCCGCGCTCGGCCAGCACGGGGGCAATGCCCGCATACACGGCCTGTGCGGCCTCCAGGCTGGAGTCCTTGCCGATGTGCCCGCCCACGATCTCGCTGGAGGAGCAGCCCACCACGAACACCGTGCCCGTTTTGAGCTGTGCCTGTTCCAGCAGCTCCACCACGGCCTGCCGTGCTTCTGTTTCGATCTGCTTTTTGAATGCGTCTGTCATTATTAACACCTCGCAAGAAATAAACTTTTCGTCCCGGCGCCGCCGAAATACACCCGGTTCTCCACCGGGCACAGGGCGGTGCAGCCGCCGGAGATTTTCCCGGAAAATGTCCGCAGCCAGCGGCCATCCTGCGGGCAGACGGCTTCGGCACAGGCGGCTTCTGCGGGCAGGGAGAACAGGTTCTCCTGCATCCGCTCACTCAGCCGCAGGGCCACGCCCCGCAGGAAGGTGCTTCCGGCCTGCCCCTCCAACCAGCCGGAGCGGGCCCAGCGGTAGCTGATGTACAGGGTGCCGTCCTCGTCCAGCGCCAGCGCGCCGGGGTAGCCCGGAAGGCCGTACAGAGAGCTTTGGCAGTTTTTGCCCCCGGCGGTCAGGTCGCGGGCAGAGGCGTCCATGCTCCACACGCACCGGCTGCCAAGGTCAGAAACATAAAGGGTGCCGCTGTCTGCATCCAGTGCAAGGCCGGAGGCCCCGGCAATGCCGCCCACCACCAGTTCCACCGTGCGGGCGGCGGGGTCGTAAACATAGACGCTGCCGGTGGCCGTGTGGGCCAGCAGCTCGGTGCGCAGGGCACTTTCCAGCCCGTTTTCCGCACTTTCCTGTCCGACCACGGCAAAGTATACCCGGCCGTCCGGGCCCACTTCCACAGCGGAAAGGGCCCCCAGCGGGGCGCCGTCGATCTGGGTGACCACCTGCTCCACTGAGGCGCCCCAGCTGTCGTGCCGGGCGCGGCAGAGGGTGCCGCCTGCGGGGGTGAGGACGGTGAGCCACAGATCGCCCGCAGCGTCAAAGGCAAAGCCCGTCAGCTCGCCCTCCACGCTCAGAATGGCGGCGTAGTGCCCGCCGTCGGTGCGCACCAGATCGCTGGTGCGTTTTTTCAGGGCCGCACCGTCGTGGGCAGCGGCATAGATCAGGCCGTCCTGCGTGCGGATGCAGTCCACGCCCTGATATTCGCCCAGATCCCAGATGTCCTTGCTGTCGGTGGAGATCACCGTCTGCGGGGCACCGGTGTCCTGCCGGAGGGCAGGGGCCGTGTAGGTCTGCGGCTCGGCTTCAATGGGGCGCAGCACCAGTGCCCAGACCAGCGCCGCTGCCGCCGCCAGCGCAAACACGATGCTGAGTTTCTGGAACCGCTGCAGCACTTCCTCCCGTTCGGCGGCGCGCTGGGCCTCCTGGGCGGCCCGGCGGCGGGCAGCGGCCGCCGTGGCGCGGTTGGCACGCCGCAGCCAGCGGTCTACCCACAGCGCCGCGCTGGGGCCGATGGTCAATGCTGCAATGAGCAGGATCAGGATCAGTTCAACAAGTCCGATGCGCATACACAAAAATCCTTTGCTTTCGGTAAAAATAGGAGCTTTTTATCACAACAGTATAGCACACTTCACGGCAGGGAAGCAAGGTTTGAGGCGGTGGGCCGGGGGAAGCTTCTGTTTCTTCGGCGGCATTTGTGGTATACTAAAGGGGCAAACAGCCCTTTTTCCAAACCATTCACTCAAACTTCACAGAATTTTCCAATTATCGTATTATGATAATGCTATGAAACTGGCTCTATTTTGGAACGAGGAGGGAACCTCTGATGGCAAAAATTCTGATCGTTGATGACGAACCCCGTATCCGGGAACTGATCCGGGAACACCTGCAGTATGCGGGCTATGTCTGCGAGGAAGCAGGCGATGGCTCGGCGGCGCTCTCCCTGCTGACCGGCGGCGGGTTCGATCTTGTGATATTGGATGTGATGATGCCCTTCATGGATGGCATGACCTGCCTGCGTGAGATGCGCACCCGCCACATCAACACGCCTGTGATCATTCTGACCGCCCGGGGCGAGGAATACGACAAGCTGGCGGGCCTTGAGGGCGGCGCAGACGATTACGTGGTCAAGCCTTTCTCCCCCCGGGAGCTGGTGGCCCGCGTCAAGGCGGTGCTGAACCGCACCATGCCCCGCACTGAGGCTTCCGACGGCACCATGACCTTTGGCGATCTGACCATCGACACGGCCAGCCACACCGTCCGGGTGGCCGGGGAGGAAGTCAGCCTGACGCCCAAGGAGTTTGATCTGCTGGTGTTCCTGGCCTCCAACAAGGGCATTGCCCTCAGCCGGGAAAAGATCCTGCAGAAAGTGTGGAATTACGATTACTTTGGCGAGGACCGCACCGTGGATACCCACGTCAAGATGCTGCGGGGCCACCTGGGCAAGTGCCGCGGCTACATTGCCACGGTGTGGGGCATCGGCTACAAGTTCGACCCGGATGCAGCGCGGTAAACAGGAGGCTTGCGGTTGATGCGGCAACCCGAAAAAAAACGGCATACGGTGGGCATCCGTGGACAGCTGATGTGGTTTTTGTGCCTGATCTGCCTGTTTTTGCTGGCATTGTTCTGGTTTTTATGCACCCAGCTGCTGGAACCGCTGTATACCACCCATATCCAGAAACAGCTGACCGAGCAGGCGGACGCCATTGTGCAGAAACTGGACGCCGCCCTTGCTGACGGGCAGACCCTTTCGTACTGGGCCTTTGGCAGCCAGCTCTACGTGAACAGCGACTTTTTTGATGAGCTTGGCTCTGAAATTTTTGAAAACGGCGGGATGAGCAGTTTCTGCGTGGACATCTCCGATGTCACCCTGCGCCAGATCTTCAAGGTGGAGAACCTTTCCTACTGCAACCTCCACCGCACCAAGCCCACCGATGAAAACAGTGAGCTGCCCTCGTACAGCACGGCCCGGGCCATGCGTCAGCTCTGCCGGGAAAGCGGCAGCTGTGTGCGGAAGATCAACCCGCCTTCGCCCTCCGGCTCAGTGCAGCTGATGGTGGGCAGAACGACTTCCGACAGCAGCTACACGGTGCTGGTGACCACCAGCCTGATGCACGTGTCGGAAGCGGGCGAAGTGATGAGTACGGTGCTGCCGCTGGCGGCGGCGCTGATCTTTGCTTTTTCCATGAGCGCGGCGTGGCTGTTCAGCGAGTGGTTCACAAAGCCGCTGCGCCAGCTTTCGGCAGCAGCCCGGCAGGTGGCCCAGGGCGATTACGCCGTCCATGTGGAGACCACCCGCAGCGATGAGCTGGGCGACCTTGCGCAGGACTTCAACCACATGGCCAAGGAGGTGCAGCACGCCGCCCAGATGCAGCGCGACCTGCTGGCCAATGTCTCCCACGACCTGCGCACCCCGCTGACCCTGATCAAGGGCTATGCAGAGACGGTGCGGGACATCACCGGCGATGACAAGGCCCACCGCGACGAACAGATGAACATCATTGTGGACGAGGCCGACCGGCTGACGGCACTGGTGTCCAGCGTGATGGAACTGAGCAAGGTGACCAGCGGCGCTGAAAAATGTGAGCGCGTCCACTTTGATATGGGCCAGCTCTGCGACGAGGTGAGCGAGCGGTACGACGCCGTGTGTGCCCAGAACGGCTGGCAGCTGAAGCTGGAACTGCCGGACGAGGAACTGCCTGTTTATGCAGACCCCAACATGATGCAGCGGGCCCTGCATAACCTGCTGGGCAACGCCATGCACCACATTGGCGCCGACGGCATCTTTGTGCTGCGGGCGGCCAACACCCCGGAGGGTGTCCGGGTGGAGGTGGAAGACCACGGCCCCGGCATTGCGGCAGACGACCTGCCCTATATCTTTGACCGGTATTACCGCTCCCGCTCCGATGCGGGCAAGCAGGGCACCGGCCTGGGCCTTTCCATCACAAAGGCCATCTTCCAGCAGCACGGCTTCCGGTTCGGGGTGCAAAGCACTCTGGGCAAGGGCACGACGTTCTGGTTCCTGATGAAATGAAAACAGGGCTTTCCGCCTGCAGCGGAAAGCCCTGTTTTTTCATTTTGAGTCTGCGGACCGGTAGATGCCAAAGGTGTTGTCGGGCGCAGGCATTTCCACCTGCGAGGCGCGGTCGTTGACTTTGACCAGCAGCCAGCCCATCAGGGCCAGCACCACAACGATGATGAGCCATTTTACGGCATTGGGAAGGTTTTTCATGGGAACATCCTTTTCTGTTTTCCATTCTATTCAGGGGCGGCAGAGCCTGCGGGCGCGGGTGAGCAGGGCAGCTGCCTCGGCGGCGGAGGGTTCCTTGACCCAGGCCGGACGGGGGCCGGCTCCCGGGCCGCTGCTGCCTGCCTCGGCAAAAGAGGCAAGGTTCGTGTCGGTGCGGTCGTTCCAGCCGCAGAAGCCTTCCGGTGCAATGTGGGCCCCCAGACGGCAGTCCAGCACGGCAGTCTTGCCGGTGGGGCGCCACGGGCGGCTGAGATAGACCGTTCCGGCCGGGCACTCGGAGACGAAATCGCAGTCCCAGAACACAAAGCCCAGCCCCTCGGCGCTGCCGGAAGGCGCCGTGATGTAGCTGTGGGGAATGTGGTTGTCCACGGTGCGCAGGACGCACTGCTCAAACAGGGCGTCGGCTCCGCCAAAGATAAAGTCGATGTCGCCTGCGATCTCGCAGCTCTGGTAATACTGCACCGAGGGGCGGCGGGGCGCAAACTTGCGGGGGCCTAAAAAGCCATCCTTTTCCCGCTCGGTCTCCGGCAGAGGGGCGCAGAACAGGGTGTCCTGACTGCCCAGCAGCTTTACCCGGCGGAACACGGCCTTTTCAGCATCCACGTAGGCGGCAATGGCCTGCCCCACGGCATTGCCGGGGCCAGCATCGTTGACAATGGCCAGATCCTCCACAGTCAGGCTCCCGCCGCTGAAAAAGGCGGTGTAGCTGCGGAAGGTGTGGGTGGGCCTGCCGTCCGGGTGGGGCAGCTTTCCGCCGTCTCCCCAGACCAGCGTGGTGGCGTCGGCACCGGCACCCCGCAGGGTGATGCAGCGCTTTTCGCAGACCAGTTTTTCCCGGTAGGTGCCGGGGCCGATGGTGATCTCGGCTTCCAATTCATAGGGGACGGCCAGCACGGCTTCTGAAAGGGTGGCAAAATCGCCGCTGCCGTCCTGGGCAACTGTCAGATGCAGCATGGGGAAACCTCCTAAGGTCAGGTTGGGACTTTTCCTTATTATATTCACGATCTGTGAATTTTTCAACGTCAGCAGGGTTCCAGCCGCAGCACTGCGGCGGTAATGTCATCAGGGCGGCCGGTCTTTTCGGCCCGGGCGCGGGCGGTCTCCACAAGGATGCGGGCGATCTTCTCCGGTGGGTCGGCGGCAGCGGCAGAAAGCTCCAGCTGCTTTGCCACCCAGCCCGGGCCGTCCACCAGAAGGCCGTCGGACACCAGCACGGCGTAGTCCCCGGCGGCAAGATGCACCACCCGGCTCTGGCCGTTCACCCCGCCCAGAATGCCAATGGGCAGGCTGACATCTCCCACAGGCCGTGCCCGGCCTCCGTGTACCAGAAAGCCCGGGGCCGCCCCGGCCTTGAACAGCCGGGCCGTGCCGGTGTAAAGATCCACGCTGATGAGGTCGAGGGTGGCGCCGCTTTCTTCGTCGCTCTTGAGGGCCAGCGCCACATTCACCAGCCGCGCCGCCAGCTCCGCCGTGAACCCGGCCTTGAGCAGGCGGGCCGTCAGTTCTGCGGCAAGGTTGCCGTCCACGGCGGCAGGGCGGCCGGTGCCCATGCCGTCGCACAGGATCATCTGGGCGGCGGTGGGGCTGCAGAACTGCTGGACGGCATCGCCGGACACGGTGCCCCGGGCGGCGGTGCCTGCCGCCCCAAACACGGCCCGGAGGGCGGGCTTTTCGCAGAACAGCAGGGTGGTCATCCCCCGGCAGGAAAGCACCTGGGGCGGGTCAAAGGCCCGGCGGCAGATCCGGCCTGCCTCCTGCGCCAGCGCTGCCAGCTCCTGGGGCGAGAACCGGGTGCGGGGCAGGGTGACAGCAGCCCGGGTGCGGCCCAGGTCGTCCAGCGTGACGGTGCATTCCAGCGGCGGAGTGCCCAGACTGGCAAAAAAGGCGGCCACCCGCCCGGACTTGTAGGGCTCCGGGCTGCCGGGGCGGCCCAGCTGCTCGCTCAGGATGCTCAGGGCGTCGGCCACGGCGCTGTACTGCTCGGTCAGGGCGGTGCGCATGGCTTCGGCGTGGAGGTGGGCTTCCTTCCGGCTGCGGTAGAGGGCAAAGGAGCGGTTGGCAGCGGCGCAGAGCGCTGCCGGGTGGATGCAGCGGGAGAGCTGGCCGGGCAGGTCGTTCTGCTGTAAGTGCCCGTTCTGTTCCAGAACGGGCCGCAGGGCGCTCATCCCTTCCAGCGTGGCGGTGTATTCCTGCTTCCAGCAGGTCTCCCGCCGCCCGCAGTTGAAGCAGAGGGTGTCGTGGGTGTTGTCGATGACCCAGCGGAAGGTGTCGCACCGGTGGGGAAATGCCTCGTATACGGCGTTGACGGTCTCCGCCAGCGAGGACAGGCTCTCGGCCACCGCTTCCAGCCGGGTGGAGGCCGCAGAGAACTGGGGCTGTGCCTCAGGGGCTTCCGGTTCCGGCGGGGCCGGAGCCAGCCAGTGTCTGGGCAGAGCGGCCGTTCCGGCAATGCCCAATGCCGCACTGAGCAAAAGGGGCAGGGCAGCAGCCGGTGCGGGAACGCAGAGGATCCCCAGCACACAGCCGCCCCCGCAGGCGGCCAGAGTTTCCAGCCGCCGTCCGGGGGCCAGCAGGCAGGCAGCGGCTGTGCCGCAGCAAAGGCCCACCGCCGCCGGGGCCAGTGCCGGGTCAGCCGCGCAGAGGGCTGCCCCGGTGAAGGCGGAAAACGCCAGTGCGGCCTTTTCCTGTCCCCGGCAGCAGAGGGCAGCATCGGCCATGGCGCAGAGAACGACCCCAAGGCAGAGCGGGCCCAGCGTCAGCTGCCCCAGCGCCGCAGCCACTGCGGCGGCGGTGAGCAGGGTGCCAAAGCCGGGCTTTTCCGGCGGGAAATGCCGCAGGGCAAAGCCGATGCCCCCGGCCAGCAGGGCGTTGGCCCCGCAGAAAAACAGCAGGCTGGGCCCGCTGCCGCCGGGGCCGAATGCAAAGCAGGCCCCGCCCAGCAGCAGTGCCCCGCAGCCTGCCAGTGCAGCGGGGCGGAACTTTCCGGGCCAGAGCCAGCGGGCTGCTACGGCAGCCCCCACGGCGCAGAGCAGGCAGAGAGTATCCAGCGAAAGGGTGCCGAACCCGTGGCAGAGGATGCCCAGTGCCGCCCCGGCGGCGCAGGCGGCAAAGCAGTCCTCCCCAAGGCCCAGCGTCAGCCCCAGCCCAAAGGGCATCAGTGCCCCGTACAGCAGGGCCCAGCCCCCGGCAAGGCCCACGGCAAAAGCAGCCCCCTGCCGCAGGGCCGGGCGCAGCGCGGCCCGGGATGCCAGGGCGGCGGCAGGCCGCTCCGGGGTGGATTTTATGAGTTCCGGCATAAAAAAGATCCCCGCTTTCCGGCGGGGACCTTCTGCTTGTTCTGTTTCCCGCGCCTTTTGCATATACTGTAGCGCGGACGCGAGGCGTTTTATGGGGCCGTGCGGGGAAGCGGCAAAAAATTACCCGTTCAGCTTCTCAAGGGCGGCATGGATGCGGGCAAGGGTGGTCTGGCGGCCCATCATGCAGGCAAGGTCGGTGCCGCCGCCGGGGGTGCGCTGCTTGCCGGACAGGGCGATGCCCAGCGGGTAGAGCAGCCAGCCGTTCTTCTTGCCCAGCTCCTCGGCCTTGGCCTTGCAGGCGTCGAACACGGCGTCACGGTCCGTAAAGTCCAGAGATTCGTCGCTCAGCACGGGCAGCAGGGCTTCCAGAGCCTCTTTGGCGGACTCCGGGGTGGTCTTCTGCTTCTTGTTGGTGTACAGGCTTACGTCGTAATCGGGCACGGCGTCAAAGAAGTCCAGCTGTGCGGGGATCTCGCCCAGCACTTCGCACCGGGGCTGCAGGTTTGCACAGAGCAGCTTTTTGTCGATGGGGGTATGCACGGCCTGATCGATCCAGGGC
>CAVDVT010000046.1:0-8748 GCA_963612415.1 bacterium
GAATGGCATCGCCCACCCGGAGAATCCGGCCCGCCCCCGCACCAACTTCATCCGGTAAAGATCCTTTGGCATTCTGCCATCTTCCCCCGCCTTTCCGGCGGGGGCTTTTTTGATTTTAACAGCTTTTTCTGCAAATGTGGAAAAAATAAGGCGCCGGGTGCTTTTTTCGTTCATAACTTTGTGGTAGCATAGAGCTAAGAATTTTTGTTTTGCGCAACGGAGACAGACTATGGAACACTACGATTGGAATGACGGCTGGCTGTTCACCCCCACGTTTGACCCCGCCATCGTCCGCCCCGAATGCACCGGGGTGGAGCTGGAACCGGTGCGGCTGCCCCACACAGTCAAAACACTGCCCTATAACTACTGCAACGAGAATGACTACCAGCGGGTATCCGGCTACCGGCGGGAGTTCTTTGCCCCCAAAGAATGGCAGGGCCGCACCGTGCTGCTGACCTTTGGAGCCGTGGCCCACGATGCCACGGTGTTCTGCAACGGACGGCGGGTGTTCCACCATGGCTGCGGCTACACTGCCTTTACCGTAGACCTGACCGAGGCGTTGCTGCTGGGCCAGAAGAATGTGGTGGCCCTGCGCTGCGACAGCCGCGAAGACCTGAACGTGCCCCCCTTTGGCGGGCAGATCGATTTTCTGACCTACGGCGGCATCTACCGGGCCGTCAGTCTTGACATCAAGGAACCTGCTTACCTGCGCGACATCTTTATTGAGGCGCAGGCCGAGGGCGATTTCCGCATCTACTCCTCCACGGTGGGCGAGACCGTTGGCTGCACCCTGCAGGCCGAGATCCGCAGCCCCGCCGGGAGCCGTGCGCTGTACAGCGGGGAACTCAGCCTGCCCATTGTAGGCACCCTGAACGGGGTGCATCCGTGGAGCGTGGAGCATCCGTTCCTCTACACCCTCACGGTGCGGCTCATCCGCCCCGGCACCGGCGGCCTGCCCGACCGGGTGCTGGACGAAAAGACCACCCGCTTTGGCTTCCGCACCCTTCAGTTCGTGGCCGGGGGGCTCTATCTCAACGGCCAGCGGGTGGAGCTGCGGGGCCTGAACCGGCACCAGAGCTACCCCTATCAGGGCTATGCCATGCCCGACAGCATTCAACAGCTGGACGCTCAATTGTTGAAAAAAGAGCTGGGCTGCAACGCCGTGCGCACCAGCCATTACCCCCAGAGCCCGGCATTTCTGGATGCCTGCGATGAGCTTGGCCTGCTGGTGTTCGTGGAAATGCCCGGCTGGCAGTACATCGGAGATGAAGCCTGGCAGGCCCAGGCCCTTCAGAACTGCCGCGAGATGGTCTGCCAGTGCCGCAATCATCCCAGTGTCTTTTTGTGGGGTGTACGGGTGAACGGCAGCGCCGACAACGAAGCTTTTTACAAGCGCACCAATGAAGCTGTCCACCGGCTGGACCCCACCCGCCCCACCGGCGGTGTGCGGAACACCCGCAAGAGCCAGCTGCTGGAGGATGTTTACGCCTACAATGATTATTCCTACGCTGGGCGGGGTGCAGGGTGCGAGGCCCGCGCCTCCGTCACACCCGACATCCGCAAAGGCTACCTCATCAGCGAGTTCGGGGGCCAGCAGTTCCCGGCCAAGGCTTTTGACGATGAGCCCCACCGGCTGGTGCAGGCCCTGCATCATGCTGCCGTGCTGAACGATGCCATTGCCCAGCCGGGCGTGGCAGGCTGTCTGGGCTGGTGCATGTCCGATTACAACACCCACCGGGAGTTTGGCAGCGGTGACCGCATCTGCTACCACGGTGTCACCGACCTGTTCCGCAACCCCAAGCTCTCCGCCGCTGTCTACGCCAGCCAGAAAACGCCCCGCTCCCCTTCCGACATCGTGCTGGAGGTTTCGTCCAGCATGGCGCTGGGCGACCACCCGGGCGGCATTGCCGGGGCCTGCTGGGTGTTCACCAATGCCGAGAGTGTCCGGCTCTACCGCGGCAACGATTTTATTGCGGAATTTTCGCCCGACCGCCGGGGCCGCTTTGCAGCCCTGCCCCATCCGCCCATCGAGATCCACGATTTCGTCGGTTCCCTGCTGGAAAAGTACGAAGGGCTGGATCAGGCCCTTGCCCCGCAGGTGGCCGCCATCCTCAACGAGATGCGCCGGGACGCGCTGAACCTTTCGCCCCTGTCCCGGGCGCGGATGCTCTCGCTGCGGCTGAACTGGAACGACCTGCTCCGGATGTATTACAAGTACATCGGCGTGCTGGGCTCCCCTTCCAGCGTTTACCGCTTTGAGGCCGTCTGGCACGGGCGCACGGTGCGCACCGTTGTCCGGGAGCCGGTGCAGTCGGTGCGGCTGGAATGCGTTGTGCGCAACCCCATCCTGACCGACGGCCCCACCTGGGACTGCGCCGCCGTCAGCCTGCGGGCCATTGACCAGAACGGCAACCTGCTGCCCTACTGCGGCGAGGCCGTGCAGCTTTCCGTGGAAGGGCCGGTCAAGATCCTGGGCCCGGCCATCGTTCCCCTGCGGGGCGGCATGGCCGGCACCTACCTTGCCACCACCGGCGAGGCAGGCCGGGCAGTCCTCCACTGCAAAATGGAGGGTGTACTGGACACCGAAGCCGTTCTGACCATCCGCAAACGCTGAACACCACCGAAATTTCGTCCTTTCATGATAGGTTTGCACTCCGTTCAAAGTTTTATCATGATTGACTGATATTCTATATCTGCAAGCAGAACACAGGGCGGCTTCGGCCGTCCTATTTTGAGGATAAAGGACTGTAAACATTATGAGAGAAAAACTCCGCCAGTTCATGATCGGCCGCTACGGCACCGACGGCCTGAACCAGTTTCTGAGCATCGCTTCGCTGGTGCTGCTCCTGATCGCCATCATCAGCCGGGTGAGCCTGTTCACATGGCTGGGCATTGCGCTGCTGATCTACTGCTATTACCGCACCTTCAGCCGGAACATCTCCAAGCGCACGGAGGAGAACTACAAGTTCTACACTCTCAAGGACCGGGTGGACGCCAAGTTCCGGGGCCTGAAGGAGCAGTGGGCCAACCGCAAGGTCTATCACTACTACCGCTGCCCCCAGTGCCGCCAGAAGCTGCGTGTGCCCCGGGGCCGGGGCCGCATCCAGATCTCCTGCCCCCGCTGCGGCACCCAGTTCATCAAAAAGAGCTGACCCATGTTCGGATATGTGATCCCCAATCAGGCCGCCCTCAGCCCGGAAGCTCAGGCCCGGTACCGCAGCGCCTACTGCGGGCTCTGCCGCCGCATCGGTGCGCTGCACGGACTCAAAGGCCGCCTGACCCTGAGCTATGACCTGACTTTTCTGAACCTGCTGCTCTCCAGCCTGTATGAGGGCGAGACGGAATGCGCCAGCGGCAGCGGCCACTGCCCCATCCACCCTTTCCGCAAGGTCAGCTGGCGCTCCAGCGGCCCCACCGATTACTGCGCCGACCTGAGCGTTGCCCTGCACTACTACAACGCCGAGGACAAGTGGAACGACGACCACAGCCTGCTGGGCCTTGGCTTTGAAAAACTGCTCACCACCCCCACGCAGGATGCCGCCTCCCGCTGGCCCCGGCAATGCAATGCCATCCGCACCTGCCTTGACCGGCTGGCACGGTACGAAGCCGAGGGCAGCACCGATCTGGATGCCGTTTCCGGCTGCTTTGGGGAACTGATGGCCGAGCTGTTCGACTACAAGCAGGATCACTGGTCGCCGGAGCTGCGGAACATCGGCTTCCATCTGGGCAAATACATCTACCTGCTGGATGCCTACGACGACCTTGCCCGCGACGAGCGCAAAGGGGCCTACAATCCGCTGCGGGCGATGAGCCGGCAGCCGGATTATGAAGAAGAAATGCGGGAGATCTTTGAGCTGCTTCTGGCCAGCTGTGCCCGCAGCTTTGAGCGTCTGCCCTGCGTGGAGGATGTGGACCTGCTGCGCAACATCCTGTATTCCGGCGTATGGCTCAAATACAACTGCAAAAATGCAAAAAAGAACGACAAAACCGCCTGATTTGGCGGTTTCTCTTGATTTTTCAGGCATTGTCCTGTACACTGAAAGGCAGCTGTGCAGCGCAGACGCTGTGCAAATGTCAACAGAGACGTGAGGAAGTATACCGATGAAAGACCCCTATGAGGTTCTGGGCATCCAGCGCGGTGCCAGTGAAGACGAGATCAAAAAAGCTTACCGTGCCAAATGCAAGCGCTGGCACCCGGACCTGAACCCCAACGATCCCACCGCCGAGGAACACTTCAAGGAAGTGCAGGCGGCTTACGACGCCATTACCAAGGGTGAGACCGGCCCCCAGATGGGCGGCAGCTACGGCGGCGCATACGGCCAGCAGAGCGGTTACTCCTACGGCGGCTACCAGCAGCAGGGGTATCAGCAGCAGGGTGACTTCGGAGGCTTTGACTTTGGCTACGATCCGTTTGGCTTCGGGTTTGGCTTTGGCGGCAATTACCAGCAGAGCGGCCCGGGCTACAATGGCACCGACACGCCGGAGATGCAGGCCGCCCGGAACTTTATCGTCAACCGCCGCTACGCCGAGGCCCGCCGGGTGCTGGACGGCATCACGGTGCGCACCGCCCGGTGGTATTATCTTTCCTCGCTGGCCAATCAGGGTCTGGGCAACAGCATCGATGCTTTGCAGGACGCCCGCCGGGCCGCCCAGATGGAACCGGGCAACACCGAGTACCAGATGAATCTGCGCAACCTGCAGAACCCGGGCCGTACCTACCGCACCCAGACCACCTACGCCCAGCCGGGCGGGCTGATGCGCTGGTGCTGGAGCATGATCCTGCTCAACCTGCTGTGCAACTGCTGCTGCGGCGGCGGCTGGGGCTGGCGCTTCCGGGGCGTATAACAAAAATCACCAACAAAAAATCCTCTGTGCAGATGCACAGAGGATTTTTTCTGTTACAGGTTCAGCGGATGGTGATCGTCCGGCTGATGGTGCTGCTGGAATAGTTGCCCGCAGCAACGGCTGTCTGGGTATAGACACCGGGCTCGGTGGGGAACTCGCTCTGGGTAGCGCCCAAGAAGCTGAACAGGCTGTCCTTCTTCTGGTAGGTGTAGGTCACCTTGCCGCCGTTCACCACCTGGCCGTCGCTTTCCACCACAGCCGAAGCGTTGAAGAACATGGCTTCTTCCACGGTCATGCTCTCCGGAGCTTCCTGTGCCCAGTAAACGCGGACACCCTCGCTCTTGGGCTTGATGCGGAACATGGCAAGGCCTGCGGTGTTCACATCGCCGGATTCCAATGCCACGGCGCCGCCGATGTAATTGCCAGCATCCGTGGGCTGCTCGTCCAGATAAATGCGGCTCATCACGCCTTCCGGCAGGTAGCGCCGGATCAGGTCCAGTGCCAGCTTCATGCCGGTGGAAACATCTTTCAGGGTGGGAATGTAGAATTTGAGGGTATCCATCACCGACACCACTTCGTCGGCCACCCGCAGCAGGACGCTGACATCGTTGCCGTCGATCAGCTGCTTGATGTAGGCGTAAACGTTGAATTCTTCCTCCTGCTCCGGGTTCACCGACATCTTCTTGGGCAGCGGGATCATCTTGAGCAGGGTGCGGATCTTGCCGGAAAGGATCAGGGTCACATAGCCCCTGGCCTCACCGCTGGTGCCCATGACCACGCCGATGTACTGAGTATCTGCGGGGGTGGTCTGGACGCTCAGGGTAAAGGGGGAGCCGTAGGTCAGATCGCCCGACGCTGTCAGGCGGATCGAAACAACATCGTTGGTCTGCTCCACTTCTGCGGCGCCTGCAGCGGGCAGCTCCGGCGTGGTGGATGCGGCAAGGGCAGGGGTCGCCGCGGCGCTCAGGGCGAACACAGCCGCCAGCAGCAGCGCGATCAGCCGTTTGGTTTTCATCTGCCAATGACCTCCTTTTATATAAGGATCTTTTTGAAACAAAATCAGGGTGCAAAGACACACAGCATCATGTCTTCACACCCTAATTTTACCGCATTCCGGTCTTTCGGTCAATAACGGGATTCAAGTAATTCAAACCTTTTAGCAAATCAGAGCTTGCTCAGCTGGGGGCCCTGCGCGGTATCCTTGACGGCCCAGCCCATCTCGGCGAGCTGTGCGCGGATGGCATCGGCAGTGGCCCAGTCCTTGGCCTTCTTGGCGGCAGCACGCTTTTCCACCAGCTCAGTGACCTCAGCAGGCACTTCGTCCTTCTTGCGGTTGTACATCAGGCCCAGCACCCCGGTGATCTCGTCAAAGGCCTTGGCAGCAGCTTCCAGCGCTGCCTTGGTGGACACAGCCGACAGGGTGTTGATCTCCTTGACCAGATCGAACACGGCAGCCAGAGCGTCGGGGGTGTTCAGATCGTCGTCCATGGCCTTGCAGAACTTGGCGCGGGCCTCATCGGCCTTGGCGGTCAGGCTCTCGTCGGTGCCGAACTCGGCCTTGCTCAAGGCAAAGTCCAGATTCTCACGGCAGGTGTACAGGCGCTCCAGGCTGTTCTTGCAGCTCTCGATCAGATCCACGGTGTAGTTCAGGGGCATCCGGTAACCGGCGGTCAGCATGAAGTAGCGGATGGGCTCATAGCCGTAGAGGTTGGCCACATCGCGCACGGTGAAGAAGTTGTGCAGGCTCTTGGACATCTTCTGGTTATCCACGTTGATAAAGCCGTTGTGCATCCAGTAGTGGGCAAACTCGCAGCCGTTGGCGCACTCGCTCTGGGCGATCTCGTTCTCGTGGTGGGGGAAGATCAGGTCCTGACCGCCGCAGTGCAGGTCGATGGTCTTGCCCAGATGGGTGCGGCTCATGGCGCTGCACTCAATGTGCCAGCCCGGGCGGCCCATGCCGTAGGGGCTTTCCCACGCAGGCTCACCGGGCTTGGCAGCCTTCCACACTGCAAAGTCGGCGGGGTCTTCCTTCAGGTCGTCTTCCATCTGGCTGCGCAGCTCACGGTTGCCGCTCTCCAGATCGTCCAGCTTCAGGTGGCTCAGCTTGCCGTACTCCGGGTCGCTCTTGACGCGGAAGTAGACATCGCCGTTCTTGGCCACATAGGCATGGCCGGAGTCGATCAGGTCTTTCACGATGTCCAGGATCTGCTGGATATGCTCCGTGGCGCGGGGCTGGACAGTGGGCTTTTTGCAGTTCAGGCCGGCAGCATCCTTCAGGTACTCGGCCTCAAAGCGCTGGGCCACTTCCTTCATGGAGGTGCCCTCCTCCTGGCCCTTCTTGATGAGCTTGTCGTCAATGTCCGTGATATTGGACACATAGATCACCTTATTGCCGCGGTATTCCAGATAGCGGCGCAGGGTGTCGAACACGATCAGCGGGCGGGCATTGCCGATGTGGATATAATTATAAACGGTAGGGCCGCAGACATAGATGCGGTATTCGCCGGGCACCTGCGGCACAAATTCTTCCTTCTGGCGGGTCAGGGTGTTGAAAATCTGCATAATCGTTCCTCCAAAACAAAAAGCCTCCGACATGATACGCGCTGTATCACATCGAAGGCGGTTTTCAAAATCGCGGTTCCACTTCTGTTTATCGCTCAAAGCCGGTAACGGCGGCTGCCGCACGGCGATACTCCCCAGCCGGGTTTCCCGCCGTGTGCTGCCCGGGCGCACTTTGCACAGCCTGCCGCAAACGGGTTTTCAGCCATCGGCCCGTTCTCTCTGTCCGGCGTGTTCTCTGCGCTACTCTGCCCGGGTAAACGCATTTGGTCTATTACCCCATTATTATACCGGCCCCGCAAAAAGAAGTCAAGACGTGCTTTATGCTGGAAAAGGGTGCTGTGCCCTGAGTTTTTGCGGCATTTCTCTTTACATCTTTCTAAAAGTGTGCCATAATTTACTGTATTGAAGGGAATGCCATTCCGGCGCTGCATTCGGCGGCGGGGAGCGGCAAAAGAGAGGGGTAAACTTATGAGCAAGACCATGATCCCGAAAGACTACACACCCGCGCTGAACCTGTACGACACCCAGCGCGCCATCGGCACCGTGAAGCGGCTGTTTGCGGACACCTTGTGTGCCACGCTCAACCTTTACCGCGTGTCGGCTCCGCTGTTTCTGGAAGCTTCCACCGGCCTGAACGACGACCTGAACGGCGTGGAGCGCAAGGTCACCTTTGACATCAAGGACAGCGGCACCGAGGCACAGGTGGTGCAGTCGCTGGCAAAGTGGAAGCGCAAGGCCCTGAAAGACTACGGCTTCCGGGTGGGCAAGGGCCTGTACTGCGACATGAACGCCATCCGCCGCGACGAGGAGCTGGACAACCTCCACTCCGTCTATGTGGACCAGTGGGACTGGGAAAAGATCATCCGGGAGGAAGACCGGAACGAAGCCTACCTGAAGAATGTGGTGCGCTCCATCGTGTCGGCCGTCTGCGCCACCGAGATGAACCTGCACGCCATGTTCCCCCAGCTGCAGGATCTGCCCCTGCACACCCCCAACGTGACCTTTATCACCACCCAGGAGCTGGAGGACAAATACCCGGATCTGACCCCGAAAGAGCGTGAGAACGCCTTTGTCAAAGAGAACGGCACCACCTTCCTGATGAAGATCGGAGCCCCCCTCAAGAGCGGCAAGCCCCACGACGGCCGCGCCCCCGACTACGACGACTGGGATCTGAACGGCGACCTGCTGTTCTGGAACAACCCGCTCCAGTGCAGCTACGAGCTGAGCAGCATGGGCATCCGCGTCAGCCCCGAGAGCATGGACCGTCAGCTGACCATGGCAGGCTGTGACGACCGCCGCACCCTGCCCTTCCACAAGGCTGTGCTGAACGGAGAGCTGCCC
>CAVDVT010000047.1:0-7333 GCA_963612415.1 bacterium
CCGCACAAGCGGCTGAAGTTCGTCCATGTGGCGGGCACCAACGGCAAGGGCAGCACGGCCGCCATGCTGGCGTCCTGCCTGCAGGCAGCCGGGTACCGGGTGGGACTGTTTACGTCGCCCTTCATCAACCGGTTCAACGAGCGCATTCAGGTCAATGGGGTGCAGATCCCGGACGAAGCACTGGTGCAGCTGGTGGAGCGGGTAAAGCCTGTGGCCGACGCCATGGCCGATGTGCCCACCGAGTTTGAGATCATCACCGCGCTGGGGATGCTCTGGTTTGCAGAGAGCGGCTGCGACATCGTGGTGCTGGAAGTGGGGCTGGGCGGTACGCTGGACTCGACCAACGTCATCGACCCGCCGGAGTGTGCGGTCATTACAGCGCTGGGAATGGACCATGTGAAAGAGCTGGGGCCCACCCTTGCTGACATTGCTTCGGCCAAGGCGGGTATCATCAAGCTGGGTTGCCCGGTGGTGAGCTACGGCGGCGTTCCCGAAGCCGATGCCGTCATTGCCCGGGTGGCAGCAGAGCAGAAGGCCCCGCTGACCGTGGTGGACTTTGACCGGCTGACCGTGGAAGACGGAGATCTGGATGCAGTCACCTTTGATTTTGACGGTCTGAACGGCATCCGTCTGCCGCTCATCGGCAGCTACCAGCCCCGGAATGCAGCGGTGGCTATCACAGCACTGCGGGTGCTGCGGGGCCGGGGGTGGAACATCCCGGACAGTGCCATCTGCACGGGCCTTGAAACCGTGCAGTGGCCGGGCCGGTTTGAGCTGCTGCGGCATTCGCCCGCCTTTTTGCTGGACGGCAGCCACAACGCCCACGGAATGCGGGCCACTGTGCAGAGCCTGCGCGACCGCTTCCCGGGGCAGAAGTTCGTGTTCCTGCTGAGCATCATGGCGGACAAGGATGTGGACGAGATGCTGGAACTGCTGCTGCCGCTGGCAGAGCAGTTTGTTACGGTGGCGGCGCACACGCCCCGGGCCATGCCTGCTGAAACGCTGGCTGAACAGATCCGCATCCGGGGCGGCCGGGCGGAATCTGCCCCCTCCATTGAGGAAGGCGTGGCCCGCGCCCTTGCCCTGGGCGGCACCGGCCCTGTCTGTGCGCTGGGGACCCTGTACTTCTCCGGTGAGGTGCGGGAAGCATTTGGAAAGCTTACGCGAAGCGCCTGAGAAGTTTTATACAACAAAAAAATCGCTCCCCCGTGCAGGTTGGGGGAGCGATTTTTTTGTCCTTGGAAGGACAGGGTAAATGATAAGAAGGTAAATGAAGAAAATAGCATATTAATAGAAGGATGAACCCAAGAGCAGGGGATAGAAAGCGCGTCGATCCGCTTTGTATCCAACTGACGCTCTTGTTGGATACAAGATAACACTTTTCACAGAAAAATACAAGAGCTTTTTTGAAAAAACTTCTCCCGTTCGCGCAAAAATTGCAATTTTGGCACAACGCACAAATTTGGGAGCATTGCATCGTTCAAAGTGATGAAACAAGCTTTAGGTGATGAGGAGGTGTCGGGTGGCTCCCACGCAAGTGAGTTTGGGGATTCCATACCCCGCCCTACTGCCTGCGGCAGCAGGGTCCCACCCATCGGACACTTGCTTTGGGAGCCACCCGACACCTCTGCCTTCATCAACGCGTCTTTACAAGAATCTTACCATGTGTTATGATAAAAATGATTTTGATAAAATGCGTCTTTATGCCCTTTGTGGGTGTAGGAAACAGAAGTGAGGATAAAAATGGAACAAACGATCGAACAAAACAGGGCCCCGCGCTTTGGCGGCAGAGCCCCGCTGTTCAGCCAGAAAGATCTGCTGAAACTGGTGGGCCCCCTGCTGGTGGAGCAGCTGCTGGCCGTGACGGTGGGCATGGCCGACACCATGATGGTCTCCCGCTGCGGCGAGGCGGCTATTTCGGGCGTCAGCCTTGTGGATATGATCAACAACCTGATCATTGTGCTGTTTGCGGCCCTTGCCACCGGCGGTGCGGTGGTGGTCAGCCAGTATCTGGGCGCCAAAGAGCAGAAACACGCCGATGACAGCTCCGGTCAGCTGATCCTGCTCAGTGCCCTGCTGGGCGCGGCGGTGGGAGTCTTTTGCTTTGTGCTGGCCCGACTCATGATCCGGCTGTTTTACGGCAGTATTGAAGAAGATGTGCTGGAGGCCGGTGTGCTGTACCTGCGCATCACGGCCATCAGCTACCCGTTCCTGGCGCTGTACAACGCGGGCGCGGCGCTGTTCCGCAGCATGGGCAACTCCAAGATCTCCATGCAGATCAGCATCCTGATGAACGTCATCAACATCGTGGGCAATGCGGTCTGCATCTTTGTGCTGGGCATGGGCGTGGACGGTGTTGCCTGGCCCAGCGTGATCTCCCGTTTGGTGGCGGCGGTGCTGATCCTGAACCGCTGCTATCAGAAGGGCCATATGCTCACGGTGCCCAAAACGGTCCGGCTGGATGGCCGGATGGCAAAGCGCATCCTGGGCATCGGCATCCCCTCGGCTTTTGAGAACAGCCTGTTCCAGGCGGGCCGCATTCTGGTGGTGAGCATGATCTCTACCTTTGGCACGGTGCAGATCGCGGCCAATGCAGTGGCCAATAATCTGGACGGCATGGGCTGCATCCCCGGTCAGGCCATCAGCCTTGCCATGATCACCGTGGTGGGCCGCTGTGTGGGTGCAGGCGACAACGAGCAGACCATCCACTACACCCGCAAGCTGCTGCTCTGGGCATATCTTGCCATGGGTGTTTCCAATGGTCTGATCCTGATCTTCCTGCGGCCGCTGGTGGGCATCTATGAACTTTCCGGCGCAACCATGGAACTGGCCATTCTGCTGGTGCGCATCCATGCGGGCAGCGGTTTGTTCCTGTGGCCTTCGTCCTTTGTGCTGCCCAATGCACTGCGTGCCGCCAACGATGTCAAGTTTACGATGATGGTCTCCATCCTCAGCATGGCCATCTGGCGGCTGGGCTTCAGCTACCTGCTCTGCGTCAGGATGGGCTGGGGCGCTGTGGGCGTCTGGATCGCCATGGTCATCGACTGGATCTGCCGCGTGATCTGCTTTGTGGCCCGTTTCCAGAGCGGCGCATGGAAAACGAAATATCAGGCATAACAGAAGGGAGCTTTGCATGAGATTCATCAGCTGGAACGTCAACGGCCTGCGGGCCTGCCTGACCCATGATTTTGCGGCAAGCTTTGCCGCGCTGGACGCCGATGTGTTTTCGGTGCAGGAGACCAAGATGCAGCCCGGTCAGGCTGATTTTGACCCGGAGGGCTACACCGAGTATACATACTCTGCCGAGAAAAAGGGCTACTCCGGCACGGCCTGCTGGTGCAGACAGGTTCCGCTCACGGTGACCACGGGCATCGGCATCGAGGAACACGACCACGAGGGCCGGGTGCTGACGCTGGAATACCCGGGGTTCTATCTGGTCAACTGCTACACCCCCAACAGCCAGGACGGCCTGAAGCGGCTGGATTACCGGATGGAGTGGGAGGACGCCTTCCGCGCCTACCTGCTGGCACTGGATGCCAAAAAGCCGGTGATCCTCTGCGGTGACCTGAACGTGGCCCATACCGAGATCGACATCAAGAACGCAAAGACCAACCGGATGAGCGCAGGCTTTACCGACCAGGAGCGGGCCAAGATGACTGAGCTGCTGGCGGCTGGCTTTACCGATACCTTCCGTGCCCTGCACCCGGATGAGGTGAAGTACAGCTGGTGGAGCTACCGCTTCCATGCCCGGGAGAAGAATGCAGGCTGGCGCATCGACTATTTCATCGTGTCGGACCGCATTGCCGACAAGGTGACCGCGGCAGAGATCCACAACGAGGTCTTTGGCTCCGATCACTGCCCGGTAGAGCTGGTCATTGACCTGTAAGCAATTTTATTTTTAAGGAGAAAACAGATGCTCAAAAATTATCTGCTGGTGTTCTTCATTTCCATGGTGCCGGTGGTGGAGCTGCGCGGTGCCATCCCCATCGGCCTTGGCCTTGGCCTGCCCGCCCTGCCCACCTATCTGGTCTGTGTGGTGGGCAATATGCTCCCGGTGCCCTTCATTTACCTGTTTGCCCGCAAGTTCCTGATCTGGGGCTGTGATAAGCCGGTCATCGGCAAGATCTGCAAGTTTTTCATCGTCAAGGGCGAAAAGGGCGGCCGCAAGTTGGAAGCCAAGGCCGGCCGCGGCCTGACCGCGGCACTGCTGCTGTTCGTGGGCATCCCCCTGCCCGGCACCGGTGCCTGGACGGGCACGCTGGCAGCCTCCATTCTGGATATGAAGTTCAAGGACGTTCTGGTGGCCTGCATGGGCGGCGTGCTGCTGGCGGGCATCATCATGGGCCTTGCCAGTGCCGGTGTGCTGGGGGCAGCCAGCAGTTTGTTTGCGGTGTGACCCTCTCAGTCTAGCAAAAAAGATTCAAATGTGTTACACTAGACAGCGATGTGTCTTTACGACAAAAGAAAGGACGAAGCAATCATGGATCAGGCATTGAACCAGAAGATCGACGCCTTTATTGCGGCGAACAAGGAGCAGATTTTGGAGGACATCGCAGCGCTGGTGTCCATCAACAGCGTGGAGAGCGCCCCGGCCGAGGGTGCCCCCTTTGGCAAGGGTGCCCGCGCAGCGCTGGATAAGACCCTGGAGCTGGCAGCAGGCATGGGCCTTGTGACCCGCAACTGCGAAAATTACATCGGCTACGCAGAACTGCCCGGCGCCGATGCCGAGAAGTATCTGGCCACCATCTGCCATGTGGACGTGGTGCCTGAGGGCAACGGCTGGACGGCAGATCCCTTCAAGATGCAGATCCGTGACGGCTGGATGATCGGCCGCGGCGTGGCCGACGACAAGGGCCCCATGGTGGCGACCCTGTACGCCCTGAAGTTCCTCAAGGAGGAGGGCGTTTCCCTGCGCTACCCCATCCGCGCGCTCATTGGCGACAACGAAGAAACCAACATGAACGATGTGGACTACTACCTCAAGAACTACCCGGCACCCGCCTTCTGCTTTACCCCGGATGCAGAGTTCCCGGTGTGCAATGGCGAAAAGGGCCACTTTGGTGCCGAGCTGGTCAGCCCGGTGTGCAATGGCGTCATCAAGGACTTTGCCGGCGGCGTGGCCAACAATGCTGTGCCTGACCGTGCCAGCGCACTGGTGGAGACCGATATCACCAAGCTGAAGAACGCCCCCAACATCACGCTGGAGCCGGAAGGCAATGGTGTGCGCATCCGCGGCTGGGGCAAGAGCGGCCATGCAGCCATGCCCGAAGGCACCGTGAACGCCATTGGTCTGGTGGTGAACTACCTGCTGGACAACGGCCTGTGCAACGACGCTGAGCGCGCTTATCTGGAAGCTTTGAAGAAGCTCCATGCCTCCACCGCAGGCACGGGCCTTGGCATTGACTGTGCCGACGGCCCCTTTGGCCCGCTGACCGTGATCGGCGGCCGCATCTTCATGCGGGAGGGCCGCATCGTCCAGACCATGGACAGCCGTTACCCCACCTGCACCAATGCCGAGAAGATGAAGGCCCAGATCACCGAGGCCATTGGCACCGGCGCAGCACTGGAGAACGCCGAGGGCGCAGAGCCGTTCTACATTGAGGCTGACACCCCGGCCATCAAGGCCTGCATCGACACCTACAACGAAGTCACCGGCGAGAATGCTACCCCCTTCACCATGGGCGGCGGCACCTACGCCCGCCACTTCCCCTATGCCGTCAGCTTTGGCCCCGAACACAACGATATGGTGCTGCCCGACTTCGGCGGCCCCATGCACGGTGCCAACGAGGCGGCTCCCATCGACAAGCTGCTGGAGGCGCTGAAGATCTATATCCTTGCGCTGCTGCGTCTGGAGGAGATCGATTTCTGATGAACGTCCTTGTCATCGACGGGCAGGGCGGCGGGCTGGGCCGCCAGCTGGTGGCAGCCATTGCGGCCGCCTGCCCGCAGGCCCGACTCACGGCAGTGGGGACCAACAGCATGGCGGCTTCGGCCATGCTCAAAGCAGGTGCTGCCCGTGCCGCTACTGGGGAGAACGCCGTAGTGGTGAACTGCCGCCATGCCGATATCATCGTAGGGCCTATTGGCATCGTCATTGCGGATGCCCTGCTGGGGGAAATCACCCCGGCCATGGCCGCTGCGGTCTGCCAGAGCAGTGCCCGGCGGGTGCTGGTGCCCATCAACCACTGTGAAAACATCGTGGTGGGTGTGCCCAATCAGCCCATCGGCCAGCTGGTGGCTGCCGCTGCACAGAAAGTAAAAGAACTGTGCGAGAACCCGTGTGAATAAAAAAATCGGAACCATCACTGATGGTTCCGATTTTTTATTGCTTGGTTCTGGAAAGGATCTCAGAATGCGTAGGCGGCACATCGCCCTGTCCGGTTTTTTCCAGCGCGCTGATCCGGCGGTCCAGATCGGTGATGCGCTGGGCCACCACATCGGGCAGATCCTGCTGGTCAAGGTCGTCGGCCGGGTTGACCGCCTTGTTGTTGATGCGCACCACTTCAGCAGGCACACCCACAGCGGTGCAGTTGGCAGGCAGGTTTTTCAGCACCACGCTGCCTGCGCCAATGCGGGCGTTATCGCCGATGTAGACCGGGCCAAGCACCTTGGTGCCTGCGCCGATCAGCACATTGTCACCCAGGGTGGGGTGGCGCTTGCCGGTGTCCTTGCCGGTGCCGCCCAGGGTCACGCCGTGGTAGATGGTACAGTTGTCGCCGATCTCAGTGGTCTCGCCGAACACGATACCCATGCCGTGGTCGATGAACAGGCACTTGCCGATCTTGGCGCCGGGGTGGATCTCGATGCCGGTTTTGTGGCGGCCATGCTGGCTGACCCACCGGGCCAGAAAGAAATGTCTGCGTTCATACAGCCAGTGGGCAATGCGGTGATAGACCAGAATGTGGAAGCCGGGGTAGAGCAGGATAACTTCCAGCACACTGCGGGCCGCAGGGTCTTTGCGCTGGATGTTTCGTGCATCTTCCAGTAAACTCATGGGGGAACCCTCCCTTTTCCTCTTTGCCGTCCGCGACGGCGCTCTCTTTTCCTCATTATAATAACACAGGGAAACTTCAATGTACAGCGCTTTGGTAGGAATTGCGTGGGAAAATCCACCCGGCCCGTAGGGAAAATGGGGGAAAGACGGTGTTTTCGGTAGAGTAGCTAAAATTCGGTGAGATACAGCCAAAACCTTTTCACACAGAAAAAGTGCCGGAAGCATTGACACATTTTGCGTTTCTATGCTAAAATATAACGAAATAAATCGCGGATACAAAGGAGAAGCGGACGGATGCTGTCAAAAATGAACGCAAAACTGAAAAAGCAGTTTGCAGCC
>CAVDVT010000047.1:7343-8555 GCA_963612415.1 bacterium
AGCCGTTTTTGCGGTGGGTTCCGTGTTTCCTTTTTTCGCTTTCTGAACTTTTCCAGCTGTGGAAAAGTTCTTTTTTTTGCCTGTCTGCGGGCCAAGCGCCTGCATCCGCCCATCCGAAACACGAACAGGGAGGTAGAAAACCATGCTGCTCATCAACGCTGTAAATGCCGAGGGACGTCCCGTGGAACTTTATGTCCGGGACGGAAAGATCGCTGCTGTGGGACAGGATCTTTCCGCACTGGCCGGGGAAGGGGAGACCGTCCTCGATGCCGGGGGACTGACCGTGCTGCCCGCCTTTGTGGATCTGCACTGCCACTGGCGCACCCCGGGCTTTGAATATAAAGAGGACATTGAGACCGGCAGTCGGGCTGCGGCCGCCGGCGGCTACACCTTTGTAAACCTGATGCCCAACACCAAGCCTGTCTGCTCCAGCGCAGCACAGGCGGCCATGGTGGAGCAGAAGGCAGCCGAGGTCGGCCTGTGCGATGTGAACCAGACCGTTTCCATCACCGAGAACTTTGACGGCAAGACCATCGACCACCTCAAGACCCTGCCCGCCAGCGTCAAGTTCATCACAGAGGACGGCCACGGCGTGCAGGACAATGCCACCATGGCACGGGCTTTTGCCATCTGCACCCAGCGGGACATCACGGTGATGAGCCACGCGGAGGATATGGAGATCAGCCCCTGGGACTACCGGCTGGCCGAAGACCTTGAAACCGTGCGCAACTGCTGGCTGAGCGAGTATTATCAGACCCGGCTGCATATGTGCCATGTGTCCACCCGGGGTGCCATTGAGGCCGTCCAGATGGCAAAGCTGCACGGCGCACCGGTCACCTGCGAAGTGACGCCCCACCACCTGTGGTTCACCAAGGATACCTGCGATTACCGCGTCAACCCGCCCATCCGGACGGCAGACGATGTGCAGGCACTGATCGACGGCATCCGTTCCGGCGTGGTGGATGCCATTGCCACCGACCACGCCCCCCACTCGGAGGAGGACAAGCTCAAGGGCATGGCCGGTATGGTGGGCAGCGAGACCGCCTTTGGCGTCTGCTACACCAAGCTCTGCAAGGAGGAAGGCCTGCCGCTGGAACTGCTGGTGCATCTGATGAGTACCCGCCCGGCCGAGATCCTTGGCCTTGCCAAGGGCCAGCTGGAGCCCGGCTATGACGCCGACTTTGTTCTGGTGGATCTGGACACCCCCTACAC
>CAVDVT010000048.1:0-8479 GCA_963612415.1 bacterium
CACGGCACCGGCCCCCATGGGCGAGACGGAGCGCAGGGTGCTGGCCTGCATTGGCCCAAAGGCAAAAGGCGTGGAGGAGCTGGGCGCAGAAAGCGGCCTGCCCACGGCGATGCTGCTGGGCATTCTGATGAAACTGGAACTCACCGGGCGCGTGACCTGCCTGCCGGGCAAGCGCTATGTGCTGCGGTGAAGTTTTTCAATATAGGAGAGAAGAACAATGGCAAAACTGGTGATCGTGGAGTCGCCTGCCAAGGCGAAGACCATCGGCAAATATCTGGGCAAGGACTATGAGGTCACGGCCAGCATGGGCCACATCCGGGATCTGCCCAAGTCTCAGCTGGGCATCGACGTGGAGCATGACTACGCCCCCCAGTACATCAACATCAAGGACAAGGCAAAGCTTATCAAAGAGCTGAAGGCCAAGGCCAAGCAGGCAGACGGCGTCCTGCTGGCGACCGACCCGGACCGTGAAGGCGAAGCCATCAGCTGGCATCTGGCCAACATTCTGGGGCTGGACCCCCACGAGCCCAACCGCGTGACCTTTGACGAGATCACCAAGAAGGGTGTACAGAAGGGCATGGCCCACCCCCGTGCCATTGATGAGGATCTGTTCAACGCCCAGCAGGCCCGCCGCATCCTGGACCGTCTGGTGGGCTATAAGCTCAGCCCCTTCCTGTGGCGGAAAGTCCGCCGGGGCCTGTCGGCAGGCCGTGTGCAGAGCGTGGCCGTGCGGCTGATCGACGACCGGGAGAAGGAGATCGAACACTTCAAGCCCGAGGAATACTGGAACGTGGACGCCACCCTGGGCACCGGGCACAAGAGCTTTACCGCCCGGCTTGCCTCGGACAGCACCGGCAAAAAGCTGCTGCCCCGCAGCGAGGCGGAGGCCCGCGCCATTGAAAAGGGACTGGAAGGTGCTGCGTACACGGTGGGCGAGCTGAAAAAGGGCAAGCGCGCCAAGCAGCCTACCCCGGCTTTCATCACCAGTACCCTGCAGCAGGAGGCTTCCCGTCGGCTGGGCTTCACGGCCACCCGCACCATGCGGGCCGCCCAGACCCTGTACGAAGGCGTGGACATTGCGGGCCACGGCACCATGGGTCTGATCACCTATATGCGTACCGACAGTCTGCGTATTTCCGATGAAGCCGTTGCTGCTGCCAAAGAGTATATTGCGGACGCTTACGGCGAACAGTATATCTGCCCCTACAAGCGCACCTGGAAGACCAAGAGCGCCACGGCAGCCCAGGACGCCCATGAAGCCATCCGGCCCTCGGTGCCCGGTCTGACGCCGGATGAAGTGGACAAGAGCATCAGCGGCGACACCGCCAAGCTCTACCGGATGATCTGGAGCCGCTTTATGGCCAGCCAGATGGCCGACTGCCAGCAGGACACCGTTTCCGTTACGGTGTACGCCGGGGATTACCGCTTCAAGGCCAGCGGCTACACCGTGACCTTTGACGGTTTTACGGCCCTGTACGAGGAAGCCACCGACGAAAAGGAAAAGAAGGAGACCAGCCTGCCCCCGCTGGAGCAGGGCCAGACCCTGAAGCTGCGGGAACTCAAGAGCGAGCAGAAGTTCACCCAGCCGCCCGCCCGCTACACCGAAGCTACCCTGATCAAGGCGCTGGAGGAGAACGGCATCGGCCGCCCCTCCACCTACGCTCCCATCATCACCACCATCATTGACCGCGGCTATGTGGAGAGGGACCAGAAAAAGCTCAAGCCCACCCTGCTGGGCCGGGCTGTGGATGGCCTGATGCTGGAGCAGTTCCCCCACATCGTGGACGTGGACTTCTCGGCGGAGATGGAGAAGAATCTGGATAAGATCGAGAGCGGCAAGACCGACTGGCACAAGACCGTGGATGAGTTCTATCAGGGTTTTGCGGCCAGCCTGGAGCAGGCGGAAAAGAACATGGAAGGCAAGAAGGTCAAGGTGCCGGACGAGCCCTCCAGCGAGGTGTGCGACCTGTGCGGCCGCCCCATGGTCATCAAGGTGGGCAAGTACGGCAAGTTCCTGGCCTGCTCGGGCTTCCCGGAGTGCCGGGGCACCAAGCGTCTGGTCAAGGATACCGGCGGCATCTGCCCCAAGTGCGGCAAAGGCCGCATGCTGGAGCGCAAGAGCGCCAAGGGCCGCATTTACTACGGCTGTGAGCGCTATCCCGACTGCGATTTTATGACCTGGGATACCCCCGTGCCCACCAAGTGCGAAAAGTGCGGCAGCACCCTGTTCCGCAAGGGCTCCAAGCTCTACTGTGCAAAAGAGGGCTGCGGCTTTGAGATGCCGGTGCCGAAGAAGGACTAAACCGATAAACTGGCTCACCCTCTCCGTCATCGCATACGCGATGCCACCTCTCCCAAAGGGAGAGGCAATTGCGGCCAATGGGCAGCACCAGCTAACCGTGAGACTGCATAGGCTCCCCCTTTGGGGGAGCTGGACGCGAAGCGGCCTGAGAGGGTGAGGATGCTAAAGGATGAAATTATGAGCTATAAAGTAACCGTTTTAGGTGCCGGGCTGGCGGGCTGCGAAGCGGCGCTGTGGCTGGCGGGCAAGGGCGTGCAGGTAACGCTGTACGAGCAGAAGCCCACCCACTTTTCCCCGGCCCACAAGAGCGCAGGCTTTGCAGAGCTGATCTGCTCCAACAGCCTGAAAGCTGAGCGGCTGGACTCTGCCTCCGGCCTGCTGAAAGAGGAAATGCGCCGGATGGGCAGCCAGCTGCTGGATGCAGCGGAGGAAGCCCGTGTGGCCGCAGGCGGCGCACTGGCTGTGGACCGCGATGCTTTCAGCGCCGCTGTCACCCGCCGGGTGGAGGAATGCCCCAACATCACCGTGGTGCGGGAGCAGGTGGAACACATCGACGAAAGCGCCCCCATTCTGGTGGCCACCGGCCCCCTGACCGACGGCAAGCTGGCCGACGAGATCGGCCGCCTGACCGGCGACGAGCGGCTCCATTTTTACGATGCCGTGGCCCCCATCGTCACGGCGGAGAGCCTGGACTACAACAAGGTGTTTGCAGCTTCCCGCTATGACCGGGGCGAGGCCGATTACCTGAACTGCCCCTTCAATAAGGCGGAGTATGAGGCGTTCCATGCAGCACTGGCCTCTGCCGAGCGGGCACCGCTCCACGAGTTTGATGCCGGTGCCCAGCAGGGCGCCCAGCCCGACCCGGATGCCCACGGCAAAAAGGCCGACACCGTGACCGTTTACGAGGGCTGCATGCCCATTGAGATCATGGCCGCCCGGGGCGCCGACACCATGCGGTTCGGCCCCCTGCGCCCGGTGGGTCTGGTGAACCCCAGCACCGGCCACCGCCCCTGGGCCAATGTCCAGCTGCGGGCCGAAAACAAGGAGCGGACGCTTTACAACATCGTGGGCTTCCAGACCAACCTCAAGTGGGGTGAGCAGAAGCGGGTGTTCAGCATGATCCCGGGCCTGGAAAATGCCGAGTTCGTGCGGTACGGTGTGATGCACCGCAACACCTTCCTGGATGCCCCCCGGGTGCTGGACGCAGGCCTGTTCCTGAAAGACCACCCCAATGTGTTCTTTGCCGGACAGATCACCGGCTTTGAGGGCTATATGGAAAGCGCTGCCTGCGGCCTGCTGGCTGCCCGCAGCATCTATGCCCGGCTGGAAGGCAGACAGCTGCCCCCGCCGCCGGTGGATACCATGTGCGGTGCGCTGATCCAGTATCTGACCACCGAGAACAAGCACTTCCAGCCCATGGGCGCAAATATGGGCATCCTGCCTCCGCTGCCGGAGGAGAGCCGCCCCCGCGACAAGCGCCTGCGTTACATGGCTGTGGCCCAGCGTGCCGTGGCCAGCTTCCAGCAGTGGCTGGAGGAAAATCATTTCTGAAGGAAAACGTTCTTGCCCTCTCAGGCCGCTTCGCGGCCACTCCCCCAAAGGGGGAGCCTATGCAGCATCCCGGTCAGCATCAGCTGATGGTTGAAGAACAATTGCCTCTCCCTTTGGGAGAGGTGGATTTGCGAAGCAAAGATGGAGAGGGCGAGCCACCTGAAAGGAGAACTGACACATGAAGATCATCGTGGATATGATGGGCGGCGACAACGCCCCGCTGGCCGTGCTGGAAGGCACCGCGCAGGCGGTGAAGGAGTACGGCGTACAGGTCATCGGCGTGGGCAATGAGGAACTGGTGCGCAAAACTGCCGCTGAGCATAACATCCCGCTGGATGGCATCGAGCTGGTAAACTGCACCGAGACCATTGAGATGTGTGATGAGCCTGCCAAGGCCATCCGCAGCAAGAAGGATTCTTCCATTGTGGTGGGCCTGAACCTGCTGAAAGAGGGTAAGGGCGATGCCTTGGTCTCCGCCGGCAGTACCGGCGCGCTGCATGTGGGTGCCAGCCTCATCGTGCGCACCCTCAAGGGCGTCAAGCGGCCCGCACTGGCCACCATGGTGCCTGCCAAAAACAAGGCCTACCTGCTGCTGGACTGCGGTGCCAACGTGGAGTGCCGGCCTGAGATGCTGGCCGCCTTTGCGGTCATGGGCAGCTGCTATGTGAACAAGGTGGAAGGCCGCAATGACCCCACCGTGGCGCTGGCAAACAACGGCGCGGAAGAAAGCAAGGGCACTCCCATGCTGAAGGAGGCCCACCAGCTGCTCAAGACCACCCCGGGCATCCACTTTGTGGGCAACATCGAGCCCCGGGATGTGCCCAACGGCGATGTGGACGTGGTGGTGTGCGACGGCTTTACCGGCAACGTGATCCTCAAGCTGACCGAGGGCGTGGCCAAGATGCTGCTGGGGATGCTCAAGGAGATGTTCCTGGCAAATCTGGGCGGCAAGGTGGCCTACCTGCTGCTCAAGAGCGGTGTGGGAAACCTGAAGCACCAGATGGACAGCGAGGAATACGGCGGCGCACCCTTCCTGGGCGCAAAGCAGCCGGTCATCAAGGCCCACGGTTCCTCCAAGGCCAAGGGCATCAAGAACGCCATCCGGCAGGCCAAGATCTGCGTGGAGAACGACCTGTGCGGCACCATGCAGAGCGCGCTGGATGAACTGAGCAAAGAATAAGGGAGCTAAGACATATGAGCCATCAGTTGGAAACAATTATTGGTTACAAGTTCAAGAATCCGGAACTGCTGGAAACGGCGCTCACCCACACCAGCTACGCCAACGAGAGCCGGGTGCCGGTGAAGCACAACGAGCGGCTGGAGTTTCTGGGCGACAGTGTGCTGCAGATCGTCTCAGCAGATTATCTGTTCCACGCCTACGCCGACCGGCCGGAGGGCGATCTGACCCGTATCCGCTCCAGTCTGGTCAGTGAGGGCGCACTGTTCCAGTTTGCTCAGGAGATCAACCTGGGCGAGTATCTGCGGCTGGGCCGGGGCGAGGAGCGCTGCGGCGGCCGCACCCGCCCCAGCGTGGTGTCCGATGCCTTTGAAGCGGTCATTGCAGCCCTGTATCTGGACGGCGGCATGGAAGTGGCAAAGAACTTCATCCTGCCCTTCATCACCGAGGGAAAGCACGCCGAGGCGGATTACAAGACTCGCCTGCAGGAGATCGTGCAGCAGAACCCCGAGGAACGGCTGAGCTATGTGGTGGAAAAGGAGTCCGGCCCCGACCACGACAAGCACTTTGTGGTGGCTGTCCGCTTCAACTCCGACAAGGTGGCCCGGGGCGAGGGCCGCAGCAAGAAGCTGGCTGAGCAGCATGCCGCCCGCGAAGCACTGAAGCTTCTGGGCGTGATAAAGGAAAAGTAAATGGTATTCAAGGAACTGGAGATCCAGGGCTTCAAGAGCTTTCCCGATAAGGTCAAGATCACCTTTGACGAGGGGGTCACCGGCGTGGTGGGCCCCAATGGTTCGGGCAAGTCGAACCTGTCGGATGCAGTGCGCTGGGTGCTGGGCGAGACCAGTGCCCGCCAGCTGCGCGCCGCGGGCAAGATGGAGGACGTCATTTTTGGCGGCACCCGGCGGCGGGGCGCCATGGGCTTTGCGCAGGTGCGCCTGACGCTGGACAACCACGGCCATGAGCTGGATCTGGACGCCGAGGAAGTGACCATCGGCCGCAGGTATTACCGCTCCGGTGAGAGCGAGTACAGCATCAACGGGCAGATCTGCCGCCTGAAAGATGTCTACGAGCTGCTGCTGGACACCGGCATCGGCCGCGATGGCTATTCCGTCATCGGGCAGGGCCGCATTGCCGAGATCGTGGCGGCCAAATCCAGCGAGCGCCGGGAGATCTTTGAGGAAGCCTGCGGCATTGCCAAGTACCGCTACCGCAAAAATGAGGCAGAGCGCCGCCTTGCCGCTGCCGCCGAAAATCTGGAGCGGCTGCGGGATATCCTGGGCGAACTGGAAGCCCGGGTGGGCCCGCTGGAAAAAGAGAGCGAAAAGGCCCAGAAATTCCTGGCCCTGAGCGCAGAGCGCAAAACGCTGGAAGTGACCCTGTGGACCGACGGTGTCCACCGGGCCAAGGAAGCCGTGCGCCGTCAGGTGCGGGATTACGAGACGGCGCAGGCCGATTATGAGCGGTTCGACAGCCAGACCAAAGCCGCCGAGAGCGAGGCTGAGGAGATCCGGATGCAGGCACAGCAGCTGACCATTGCGGTCGAGCGCCTGAATGGGGATATCCGCAGCATCACCGAGCAGATCAGCGGCAGCGAGAGCCGGATCGCCGTGCTGGAAAATGACATTGCCCGCAACGAGGAGAGCGCTGCAGACCTGCGGGCAGAGATCGCCGCCGGGCAGCAGGACAGCACCGAAGCGGCGGCTGCGCTGGAACGCCACCGTGCTGTAGCGCAGAGCATGGAGCAGGCCGGGCAGAAACTGGCTGCAGAGCTGGAAGCTCTGAACGAGGAACTGCTCCGCCTGACCCGGAAGAATGACCAGAGCGGTGCCCGCCGCGACACCCTGCGCACCGAGGTGGCGTCCCTGACCGCCCGGCGCACCGAAGCACAGGTGGCAAAGGCCGCTGCCGATGCCGCCGCCGAAACGGCCCGCAGCCGTCTGCCCGCGCTGGAAGAAGCCGCCGAGGTGCTGGTGGTCCAGCGGGACGACGCAAAGCAGGATCTGGAAGATACGGGAAAGTATCTTGCCACCCTGGCAGAAAACGAGCAGCAGCTGAAAAACATCCGCGCCGGTCTGGAACTCAAGCTGAAGGGCCGCCGTGCAGCGCTGGACGAGGCCGACGCGGCAGAGCAGAGGCTGAACCGGGAGCTGGATGCAGCCCGCCAGCGGCTGAGCGTTCTGCGGGAACTGGAAAAGAACATGGACGGCTACCAGAACTCCGTCAAGACCGTGATGCGGGCAGCATCTGCCCGGCGGCTGCGGGGGATCATCGGTCCGGTGTCCTCTGTCCTGAGCGTGGAGCCGGGCCGGGAAGTGGCCATTGAAACCGCTCTGGGCGGTGCCCTGCAGAACATCGTGGTGGAAAACGAGGCCGCCGCCAAGGCCGGTATTGCCCTGCTGCGCAGTGAAAATGCGGGCCGGGCCACCTTCCTGCCGCTGGACACGGTGCAGCCCGGTGTGTTCCGGGGGCGGCTGTCCGGTTCGGCCCGGCTGGCAAGCAGCCTGGTCAAGGCGGATGCCCGGTATAATAACATCGTCTCCAACCTGCTGGGCCGGATCATTGTGGTGGACGAGATCAACGAGGCGTCCCGGGTGGCCCGGGACAACGGCTACCACAACAAGGTGGTCACGCTGGATGGACAGGTCATCAATGCAGGCGGCAGCTTTACCGGCGGCAGTGTCCAGCGCAGTGCGGGCCTGTTCACCCGCAAGCAGGAGCTGGAAGAACTGCGCAGCCGGGCAGCGAAACTTCAGAAAGACTGCCTTGCCGCACAGGAAAAGACCGACCAGTGCAAACAGCAGGCCGATGCCCTGAGCGCAGAGCTGACGGCCGCGAACAGTGAGCAGATCACTGCAGCCAACGACCGGGTGCGGGCGGAGGCAGAGCAGAAGCGTCTGGAAGCTGCTGTAGAGCAGGCCGAAACGGCCCTTGCTGCCCGGCAGAAGGAAATCGACGCCCTGAACGCCCAGCTGGCCGACAGCCGGGAAAAGGCGGTACAGGCCGAGACCGAAGAAGCAGCGCTGGCAGTGCAGATCGATGCCAAGTCTGCCGAGCTGAACCGGATCGCGGAGGGTGACGACGCCTTCCTGACCCGGCAGCGGACGCTGGCCGAGCAGGTGAGCGCCAAGCGGCTGGAACAGGTCGGCCGCCAGAAGGACGCAGAACTGGCGCAGGCGCAGATCGCCGCGCTGGAACAGCGTGCAAAGGACGCAGAGACCCGCCGGGCCGCGCTGGAAGAAAGCCTTGCCGCGCTGGCCGGGCGCAGCGAAGTCTGCCGGGCGGAGATCGAGGCGATCCGGAAGGCAAAGACCGACAGCCGGGCAGAGATCGAGGCAAAAGAAGCTGAGATCAGAAAGGCCACGGAACAGCGGCTTGCCTGCCAGCAGAAGGAAACGGAAGCGCTGGCCCAGGCCCGCACGGCTTCCGACAGCCGGGAGGAGATGGGC
>CAVDVT010000049.1:0-8410 GCA_963612415.1 bacterium
ACCTTGTCCGCTGCGAGGGCATGGCTACAGAATCTATGATCGGCAGCATGGCCGGTACGATCCTGAACATCGTGCTGGATCCCATCCTGATCTCCGGGCTGGGCTGGGGTGCCATGGGTGCTGCCGTTGCCACCATCGTCGGCTACCTGTGCAGCGACGTCTACTTCCTGTGGCTGCTCCACAAAAAGAGCCGCTGCCTGTCGGTCAAACCTTCCCACTGCCACATCACGGGGGACGAAGCCCGGCAGATCATGGGTGTTGGCGTCACGGCAGCGCTCAGCAACTTAATGCAGAGTCTGGTGGTCATCATTCTAAACCAGTTCCTGCTGCCCTATGGCAATGATAAGATCGCCGCCATGGGCATTGCTATGAAGGCGGCCATGATTGTGCAGATGCTTCTGGCAGGCTTCTGCTTTGGCGGTGTGCCGGTGTTTGGCTACTTGTATGGTGCGGGTCTGCGGAGCATGACCAAGAAGTTGATCCGGTTCTGCATGGCCTTTGTGACCGGAGCCGCTCTGGCCATGACGCTGGTGCTTTGCCTGAATGCCGAGGGGATGATGCACATCTTCGTGGAAGATGCCGGTATCATTGCTACCGGTGCCCAGATGCTCCGCTGGCAGGTCTGCACATCGGCCTTTGCCAGTGTGGTCATGCTGCTGACGGTCATCTTCCAGGCGACCGGAAAAATCATCCCGGCCTTCATCATGTCCATCAGCCGACAGGGCGTGGTGTTCTTGCTGGCTCTGGTGGTCTGCGTAAAGCTGTTTCAGTATCAGGGCGTTCTGATGGCACAGGCTGCGGCGGATGTGGTCAGCACCCTGCTGGCCCTTGCTCTGCTGGCTGCCAGCCGCGATATCCTGACAGAACCGACTCCGAAATAACAATAACAGCCATCCGGCAGGAGAGAAAGCTCCTCACCGGATGGCTGTTGTTATCATCTTATGTTACAGCGCTGCCTTTTCTGCTGCATCCACCACATGGCCCACCAGAACGGAGGTGGTCACGGTGCCCACGCCGCCGGGCACGGGGGTGATGGTGTCCACCACGGGTTCGGCCTCGGCAAAGCGGACGTCGCCGCAGAGCTTTCCTTCCGCGTTCACATGGATGCCCACGTCCACCACGGTCTGGCCTGCTCGCAGGCAGTCGGCGCCGATGTATCCCATCCTGCCCATGGCCACCACGACGATGTCGGCCTCTTTGCAGAGGGCAGGCAGGTTCTGGGTGCGGGAGTTGCAGAGAGTGACCGTTGCGTTTTCGCGGTCCAGCATCATGGCGGCGGGCTTGCCTACCACAAGGCTGCGGCCCACCACCACGGCCCGCTTGCCAGAAAGCGGCACCTGATAATATTTCAGGATCTCCAGACAGGCCTGGGCAGTGCAGGGCGGGTAACCGATGGCGGTGTTGGTGAATACACCGGCCAGCGAACCGTCGGTAATGCCGTCCACATCCTTTTCAGGGGCCAATGCAGCGCGGACGGTGTTATCGTCGAACTGCTTCGGCAGGGGGCGGAACAGCAGGCAGCCGTGGATGGCCGGGTCTGCGTTGACCTGGGCGATCACATCCAGCAGTTGGGCCTGGGCGGCGTCGGCGGGCAGCAGGAACTGCTTTACCTCCACGCCCACTTTGCTGCAGCGGGCCATGACGCCTTTCTCATAAGAAAGATCATCTTCCCGTGCGCCCACCCGCACCACGGCCAGCGTGGGGACGACGCCCTTTTCCTTCAGTGCGGCGCAGCGGGCTGCATTTGCTTCGTTCATGGCGGCCACCACGGGCGCGCCTTTCAAAATTACTGCCATAAACTTTCCCTCAACCTTTCAGCTTTTCGTAGACGGCATCTGCCCGGGGCACAAACTCTGCCAGCAGCTGCCGGGCCTGTTGTTCCAACGCAGCGGCGGCTTCTTTGTCCGCCATCAGGCAGGTGTTGGCCGAAACATTCAGCCCGGCCGCCTGCAGCGCCGCTTTGCAGAACAGGGCGGCACACCCGGCGTCAGAGCGGGCCAGAACGCTTCCTTTCTCAGCATATCCCTCTGCCAGGGCAATGCCTTCGCAGCAGGCAGACATGATCTCCAGCGGTACGGCACAGGCACCCTTCAGGGCAGTTTCCAGCACGGCGGCCTTGTGGGCCTGCTGCTCCAGAGTCTCTTTGGGCAGACGGTAGGCTTCGGCCAGCGGAGCAAAGGCGTCGGCATCGGCCTGCACCAGCTCGATCAGCCTTTGGCGCAGGGCCTCGGCCCGGGTGTTCATGGCTTGGATCTCCGCCTCCACAGCGGCGTATTTTTTCTTGCCGACGGTCAGGCTGCCCACCATGTTCCCAAGGGCAGTGCCTGCGGCGCCCACCAGCGCTGCCGCACCGCCGCCGCCCGGTGTGGGGGCCTTGCCGGAAAGCTCTGCCAGAAAGCTTTCACAGCTCAGATCTTTCAGTTCCACAATAAATTCCTCCCTCTGTGATGACGCCGCCCAGCTGCTGGTCATGGAGATCCACGGCGGCGTGGGGGACCTGCTGTGCTTCAAAAGCAACGCCCAGTGTAATGGCCTTTGTGCAGCGGGGCAGATAGCGGTCGTAATAACCTTTTCCCATGCCTACCCGGAACCCGTCGGCGTCAAAGGCGGTGCAGGGCACCAGCACAAGGTCCAGTGCTTCCGGCGGCAGCTGAACAGCGCGTTCCAGAACGGGTGTCCGGATGCCGTAGGCGCCTGTCTCCCAGCCGCCCGGGCCGGGCACGACAGCCGTCAGCGAAAAGTTTTCTCCACACACCGGATAGGCCAGGGTCTTTCCCAGCTGTGCTGCGGTCTGGGCAAGAGCAGTCAGATCGGCCTCGCCGCCGAAAGCAGCGTAGACCAGAATGTTTTTTGCACGCTGAAAGCAGGGAAGTGCGGCAATGCGGGCGCAGAGAGCAGCATTCGCGGCTGCCCGGGCTGCGTCCGGCAGGGCCCTGCGGGCTGTGATGCCTGCCCGGCGCTGGGCGGCTTTTTGCGCGGCAATGTCCATGGGGACCTCCTTTTGCCGGATCCGGACGGTGAAAAAGTACAAATTTCTTGGAAAAAATTATACAACTATAATAAACGCTGGGGGCTGAAAAAGCAAGTGTTTGAGCGAAAATGCAGTTGCGGAATCCGGTGCGATTTACTATAATAAAGACAAGCCATTTACGGCCCAATGCGGGGCCGGGCGCTCCGGATTCCGGAGAGAAAGAGAGGGGTAAGTAAAATGTACGAAGCAATGATGGATACCATTGGCCTTGTGGGCAAAGAGGACCCGGAACTGGCAGAAGCTATGAACCGGGAGCTGACCCGCCAGCGCGAGAACATTGAGCTGATCGCCAGCGAGAACATCGTTTCGCCGGCGGTGATGGCAGCAATGGGCAGTGTGCTGACGAACAAATATGCCGAAGGTCTGCCGGGCAAGCGCTACTACGGCGGCTGTGCCTATGTGGACGAGGTGGAGAACATTGCCATCCGCCGGGCCTGCGAGCTGTTCGGGGCCAAATATGCCAACGTGCAGCCCCACTCCGGCGCACAGGCCAATCTGGCAGTTTACTTTGCACTGCTGGAGCTGGGCGACACTGTGATGGGCATGGATCTGTCGCAGGGCGGCCATCTGACCCACGGCTCGCCGGTGAATATGTCGGGCAAGAACTACAACTTTGTTTCCTATGGCGTCAATGCAGACGGTGTGATCGACTATGCGGAGCTGGAAAAGCAGGTCAAGAAGGTCCGCCCCAGAATGATCGTGGCAGGTGCCTCTGCCTATCCCCGTGCCATTGATTTTGAAAAGCTTGCAGAGATCGCCCACGGCTATGGTGCTTACCTGATGGTGGACATGGCGCACATTGCCGGTCTGGTGGCCGGCGGTCAGCATCAGAGCCCGGTGCCTTATGCCGATGTGGTGACCACCACCACCCACAAGACCCTGCGCGGCCCCCGCGGCGGTCTGATCCTGACGAACAATGCAGTGCTGGCAAAGCGCATCAATTCGGCGGTCTTTCCCGGTACGCAGGGCGGTCCGCTGGAGCATGTCATTGCGGCAAAGGCTGTCTGCTTCGGCGAGGCACTGAAGCCGGAGTTCAAGGACTACGCCCGTAAGATCGTGGAAAATGCACAGGCCATGGCGGCACAGCTGCAGGCCCGCGGCGTCCGGCTGGTGTCCGGCGGCACCGACAACCACCTGATGCTCGTTGATCTGCGGGACGAGGAGTGTACCGGCAAGGAACTGGAAGCCCGGCTGGACAGCGTACACATCACCGCCAACAAAAACACAGTTCCCGGCGAGACCCGCAGTCCCTTTGTGACCTCCGGCGTCCGGCTGGGCACCCCGGCTGTCACCACACGCGGCATGGGCCCTGCGGAGATGAAAGTCATTGCGGACTGCATCGCCGACTGCATCTGGCACTACGACGAGAAGAAGGATGAGATCTCGGCCCGTGTGCTGGCATTGACCAAGGCATTCCCGCTGTATGAGTGATCTATAAAATTCTGCATCTGCCGTAAAACGCGGCAGATGCTTTTGTTTGAAGGAGAAGAAACCATGCTGATCTATCTGCTGCGCCACGGACGCACGGAATACAACGCCCAGAAACGGTATCAGGGCCAGCGGGACATCCCGCTTTCCTCCGCAGGGCTTGCCCAGCTGCGGCAGGCTGATTTTTCCCCGGAGGTGGTCTACGTAACGCCGCTTCAGCGCACAGCGCAGACGGCACAGGTGCTGTTTCCGGGGGCAAAGCTCATCCCCGTGGAAGGGCTGAAAGAGATGAACTTTGGCCGCTTTGAGGGCCAGACCTTCGTCCATGTAGAGCAGGACCCGGAATATCTGGCCTGGGTGCAGGAGAATGAGACCGCCGCCCACCCGGACGGGGAGCGCAAGAGCGACTTCTGCGCCCGGGTGTGCAAAGCCTTTGCGGCGCTGGTGGATACTGCCCTTGCGCAGGAGCAGGAGCGGCTGGTGATCGTGGCCCACGGCGGCACCCAGATGGCCGCCATGGAGCAGTTTGCGGTGCCGCACAAAACGTTCCACGAGTGGTGCGGCCCCAATGCAGGCGGCTATGTGCTGGATGCCCGCGACTGGAGCGCACAGCACATTCTCCACGTGGTAAAAACGGTACAGTACACAAAGGAGGAGATCTGATGGAACAGGGGCTTCTGCATCTTTACTGGGGCGACGGAAAAGGCAAGACCACGGCCGCCATGGGGCTTGCCCTGCGTGCGCTGGGCAGCGGGAAGCGTGTGGTGATCGTGCAGTTCCTCAAGGGAGGGCAAAGCGGCGAGATCCCGCTGCTGGCGCAGCTCGGGGCAAAAATTTACCGGGGCAAGGCGGGGCAGAAGTTCGTGTTCCAGATGAACGAGGCCGAAAAAACTGTAACCCGCGCGGTGCAGAATGAAAATCTTGCCGCAGCCCTTGCGCAGCCTGCGGATCTGCTGATCCTGGATGAGGCCGGTTCTGCCTGGGAGCTGGACATGGTGGACAAAGAGCTGCTCCAGCGGGCCGTATTGGAACGTCCTGCGGCGCAGGAATGCGTTCTGACTGCCCACAAAGCCCCCCAGTGGATGCTGGATGCGGCGGATTATTCCACGGAGATGAAATGCCATAAGCACCCCTATCAGAAGGGGGTAAAGGCCAGGAGGGGAATTGAGTATTAAAAAGCCCTCTCCGTCATTGCTTGCGCAATGCCACCTCTCCCAAAGGGAGAGGCAATTGCAATCCAAGGGCAGCTGATGCTGAATCCAGGGACTGAATTGGCTCCCCCCTTCGGGGGAGCTGGCAAAGCCGTCAGGCTTTGACTGAGAGGGTTGTTCTTTTACACCGTCGCCAGCACGGCCAGAATGCTCTGCCAGCGGGGGTTCTGCACGGGCTGTGCAGTGCGCCGGGGAGCTGCGGGGGCTGCGGTACGTGCCGGGCGGTGGACATTGTCAACGGGCTGAGCAAAGGGAGAAGCAAGCTGAGCCTGCCAGCTGCTGGCCAGTGCCATGGCTTCGGGGCTGGACTGCAGGGTGCGGCGCTCTGTTCCGGCCAGAAAATCGCCCAGCCAGCAGAGGATGGCGGCCACGGGCAGGCAGTCAGCCGCCTGCGTGGACCAGTAGCACCAGCGGCCGCCCCGGCCAACAAAGCTCTCCACTTCGATCATGGCACCCTCGCGGGCGGTCCGGGGCAGGCAGGAGCAGGAGGTGCCGGCCATGCGGCGCAGTTCCTGCAGGATCTTCAGGGTGCGGTCGGCATCCAGCGCATCGTCCCGGATGCAGGCGGAAAAATCGGCACCGTCCAGCAGGTCGTCTGCCCGGGTGGGGAACTGACCGGTCGGCTCTCCGGAGGCGTTATGGCACATCTGCCAGCCTTTGCGGAACAGCTGGAAGTTCAGGTTCCGGCGCCCCATGGTGGAGTAGAACACCCGTGCCCGGCCGTTTGCACTCTGCCGCAGCTCCAGATAGGCATCTGCGCCGCCAAGGTCCTGCACTTTTACGGTCAGAAGCAGGGAAAGCTCAGTTTTCTGTGCAGACATGGCGCGGTGCATTTCTTCAAAATAACGGTTGGCGTCCATAGCGGGTGTCCTCCTTGGTTTTGGAAGTGTGTGGGAAAACCATCTGTCGGTTGTTTCTTGACTGCATTATATCATATCTCACGGCAAAATACAACTAAAAGTTTGCTAAAATCCAAAGTAATTTGGAAAATGACCGGCGATGACAAACGAAATGGTTGTAAATAGAAAAGACCTCTCCCGGAGGAAAGGTCTTTTGTGGGTGGGCAGATCAATCGCCCAGTTCCCGGATCTCGTTCTGGATCAGGCGTCCGGCTGCACGGGCCAGCTGATCCATGCCGCGGATGCGGGCAAGGTTTTTGCCGTAGATGCGTTCTGCATCGTGGATGGAGCTGTCTTCGCCCATGAAAACGGCCGAGACGCGCAGCCCTTTCCGGCGCAGCTCACGCACTTCGGCGGCGGCATCGTCCACGCCGCAAGCATCGCCGTAATCACAACCAAGCGGCTGCTCTGCAGAAGGCGGCACCCGGCGGCTGTCATTGGGGGAAGCGTCGGTCAGCAGAATGAGCAGGTGGCGCGGCGCCGGGCCGGGATCGGTGCGGAGCAGATTGCCCGCTGCCCGCAGGGCCAGGCCGTCACGGTTCCAGCCGGAGGCAAAATACTGGTTGATGCTTTGCAGATTTTTGTCAGAAAAACCCTTGAGGACCCGCAGCACGGTGTAACCCCGCAGGCTGCAAAAGCTGCTTACCCGCACCGGGATGCCGCAGGCGGAAAGGCTTTGCGCCAAAATCGAGCCCTGCGCCGCAATGACCTCCTGACAGTGGAGCCGGGACGCTGAGGCGTCCAGCAGAAGATCCACAGTAAAAGAGGGCTGGTTTTCTTCCTCTGCACAGCGGAACACCCGGCTGTCGTTGAGCAGAGGAGCCCGCCAGACCCGCTCCGGGTCCAGATTGCCGCTGCGGGTCACCCGGGCATTGGGCTGCTGGTGAACAAGGATGCAGTTGCGGATCTGTTCCGTCAACCTCAGAACGACACTGCGGTGCAGCTCCCGGTTTTTGGCATAGTAGGCTCGGTTCCGGTCGGCCTGAAGCTGGGCCTGCTCGGCCAGATGCTTTGCCTCCGGGGTAGGGGCCTGCTCCGGGCTGGGAACGCCTGCAGCGAACCAGAGGTGACACCCAAGGTGCGCTCCGGTACACAGTTCCTGTTCGGCCCGGCGCAGCTGCTCCGGCGGGTAGAGCGAGCGGCCAAAGCAGCTTTCGATGTAAGCGCGGTCTTCTGCGGCGTTCTGCTTTAAGGTGATGTGAGCCAGCCGTTTGTCAGCCATGGGGCCGGTGCCCCCGGCATCCACGGAGCCGGAATGCTCCACAGTCAGCCGGTCGGTTTTGATCATCTGGGTGGGCAGGGTCTTGGTGGCAAGGCTGGCCAGCACGCCTTCCAGATGCAAATGCAGGCCCACTTTCTGGCGCACTTTGCCGTCAAACAGGGCAAACTTTGCAAACAGTGCCAGCAGCTCCGCCCGGAGCTGTTCGGGCCGGGGCGGCTGGGCGGGGGAAAGGGCCTGCGCCAGCTGGCTTTCATAGGGGGTCATCACAGGGCCGTGCTTTCCCTGCACCGTGCGCCAGCGGTCGGCCTGCATGGTGTAGACCAGCTGGTTCTTTGCCATCCACTCCTGCCGCGAGAGCTTGTACTGGATGCCAAAGAAGTAATCGGCGTGGGCCCGGCGCAGGTCGGCCAGCACCGGGCGGATGGGCTGCTCCAGCGTGTAGACCGCGCTTTCCAGGTAAAGCCAGGTCAGGTCGTCCAGCTGGCTTTCCCGGATGTCCCCCTCCCACGCGGCAAAGATGCTGCGGAGCAGGTCGTCGCCGTAGTATTTATGCACCAGCCCCACGATGCAGTTCATGTAAAAATCAATGGTGCCGTCGGTGTTGCGGGCAAGGAACAGC